>NZ_JADOVC010000006.1:0-162321 GCF_015751645.1 Flavobacterium sp. CG_9.1 | reverse complement strand
AAGGGTCGTAGGAGATGACTACGTTGATAGGCTATAGATGTAAAGGCAGTAATGTCATAGTCGAGTAGTACTAATAACCCGTAAGCTTATGTACGTCCTTCCAGCCCCCTAACCACCAAAGGGGGAATAAAGGGCTGGAAAGAAACTTTCTCACTAAACAAAATTTTTCTTTATCTCAGTATGTTAAGATATTATGTAATTGATATTTATCACAAGATAAGTAACATTACAGTAATTGCCCAAAGCAATTATAACCTCTTAAGGTGGTTATTGCGGCGGGGCTCACCTCTTCCCATCCCGAACAGAGTAGTTAAGCCCGCCTGCGCAGATGGTACTGCAGTTATGTGGGAGAGTATGTCGTCGCCTTTCTTTTAAAACCCGTTCTAATGAACGGGTTTTTTATTATAAATACTTTTCAGTAGTAGAAAAGTATACTGGTACCTTAGCTCAGATGGTAGAGCAATGGACTGAAAATCCATGTGTCCCTGGTTCGATCCCTGGAGGTACCACAAAAAGCTCGGATGGTGAAATTGGTAGACACGCTGGACTTAAAATCCAGTGAACAGCAATGTTCGTGCGGGTTCAAGTCCCGCTCTGAGTACTAAAACTTCAGTTAGCTAACGCGAACTGAAGTTTTTTTGGTTTTAGAATATAGAATGCTCGTAATCATGATTACTAAATTTATTTTTTAACAGTTAAGTTCAAAGGTTGAGATTATCCTAAGGATGTTTGATAATCTGAACAATTAAAATTAATTTTTTGTATTGCTCTATATTGAAATCTAAATTTATCTTTTTCAATATGCTCTCTTTTTAAGCAGCTAAATAACTATTTAAACTTGGCTGATTAAT
This sequence comes from Flavobacterium sp. CG_9.1, assembly GCF_015751645.1. NCBI lineage: Bacteria > Pseudomonadati > Bacteroidota > Flavobacteriia > Flavobacteriales > Flavobacteriaceae > Flavobacterium > Flavobacterium sp. CG_9.1. The sequence goes on along the minus strand of NZ_JADOVC010000006.1, from coordinate 161,470 downwards.
TTTTCCGTAAATATTTTAATGAAGTTAAGAATAGATTAATTTATCTTCATATGTGTTTCGTCGGAGTTTGATTAAACTTTAAGTTGTATTTTTGTTTTAATTATAAAAATTTAATATGAAAAGAATTATTTTGTTTTTGACATTCACAATGTCTTTAAACTCACAAGCGCAACAACGCCCCAAATTAGTCGTAGGTATAGTGGTAGATCAAATGAAAATGGAATATTTATATCGTTTTTCAGATGATTTTTCAAATAATGGATTTAAACGGTTAATGAATGATGGATATACTTTTCATAATATGCATTATAATTATGTGCCAACCTACACAGCTCCAGGTCATGCGAGTATTTATACTGGAACAACTCCGTCAACACATGGAATAGTTGGAAATGATTGGTTCAACAAAGCTATTGGAAAAGATATGTATTGTACGGATGACGCTTCTGTAAAAGTAGTCGGTGATGGGACAGAAAAAGAAGGAGCAATGTCTCCTAAAAATTTATTAAGTACAACTATTACTGATGAGTTACGTATGGCAACGAATTTTAAAGGTAAAGTAATCGGTTTGAGTATTAAAGATCGAGGAGCAATTTTACCTGCAGGTCATTTTGCCAATTGGGCTTTTTGGTACAGCAAAACTGGATCTTTTATTTCAAGTACTTTTTATGGTTCAGCATTGCCTAGTTGGGTAACGGAATTCAACCAAGAAAAACGGTACATGAATTACATTAATAAAGGTTGGGATTTATTGAAGCCAATTGCTACTTATAATGAAAGTCTTGCTGACGATAATCCTTATGAAGGTAAATTAGATAAAGCCAATGCACCAGTTTTTCCGTATGATTTGAGTAAAATTTATAAAGAAAAAGGAGCAGATGTTTTAAGAACTACACCTTTTGGCAATGATATTTTGGCAGAATTAGCTATGAAAGCTATAGAAAAAGAACAATTAGGGAAAGATGGAATTACAGATTTTTTGACTGTTAGTTTTTCTTCTACAGATTATGTAGGACATACTTTTGGACCTCGTTCTATGGAGCTACAAGACACTTATTTGCGTTTGGATCAAACCATTGCTCAGTTTTTAAACTATTTGGATAAAACCGTTGGAAAGGATAATTATTTGCTCTTTCTAACTGCTGATCACGCTGGAGCTGAGAATCCAAATTATTTAAAAGACAACAAATACAATGTTAAAAATATTCCTTCTAAAGACATTGTTGCGGCATTAAAAAAACATTCAAACGAAACCTTTGGTTCTGATTTGATATTGGATTATTCTAACTTTAATCTTTTTTTTAATAAAGAAACTATTAAACAAAAAGGTTTAGAATTGGGGAAAGTGAAACAAAGTTTTAAGGACTTTTTGATGACACAAGAACAAGTTAAACGAGTGTATACTGAAGAAGAAATTTTAGCTTCGTCAGGAGATGATTATTTTTTGAGTTTTATATCTAAAGGATATGATCCTAAACAAAATGGTGATTTAGTTATACTCGATAAGGCGGGTTATATGCAATATCAAGCTACAGGTACTACACATGGTTCACCTAATAGTTATGATACACATGTTCCTTTACTTTTTTACGGATGGCAAGTTCCAAAAGGAGAATTGCACACTAAAAAATACATTACTCAAATAGCACCAACACTTTCACAAATGTTGAAAATTCCATTTCCTAATGGAACTGAATCTGAAGTTTTGGAAACGCTTTTGGAAAAAAAATAATTTATATTAAGTTTTTTTTTGAATATAGAAAACTCCTGTCTTTGATTAAGATAGGAGTTTTTTGATTTAAAGTTAGACTCTAAAATTTATTTTCTACTTCAGCAGCCTCTAGCATTAAATAATGTAGGTCGGTGTTTTTTATGAAAGGTTTTAGTAATTCGCTTCCGGGTCCATACATCGCTAATTCACTATAATCCGCAGAATGATCCATACTGATCCAGCCCACTGAATTGTGTTTCTTTTGAATGTCAGCCAACGCTTTGAAAGGCAAATGTTTCGGATTATAAAGACCTTCTTCTAATTTAATATTCGAATAAAAATTCAAAATTTCCTTGGCTTCATCTTCTTTTAGAATCGTTTTATTTGCATATTCAATTCTTTCAATTGCTTGTGATACAGATGTTTCTTGGCCAATTCCATTCAAAATCCAATCGTTGGTTTGTTTGTAATTTTGGACACTATCAAAATTAGCATCTGCATCTTTTCCGTAGATAATTCCCGGATTAGCATTCCCATGATCTGTGGTGATAATGACCAACGTATTTTTATCTTTTTCAGCAAAATCAATAGCAACTTTTACAGCTTCATCATGAGCTACTTGATCATAAAGTAATCCAGTGATGTCATTTCCATGTGCTGCCCAGTCTACTTTTCCTGCTTCAACTTGCAGTACAAAGCCGTTAGGATGGTTCTTCATTTTATCAATGGCACGTTCCGTCATTTCTGCTAAAGTTGGAATAGTTCCAGTTAGTTCTTTACTGCTTTCTCTGTCTTTTGAATAAGGAAGCCCATCATTGTGAAAAACTCCAAGTATTGGTTTGGTGTTATCACAAGCTAACATTTCACTTTTAGTTTTTACCACAGAAAATCCATTTTTTGAAAATTCTTGGTACAGATCACGTTTGTCTTTGCGGCTTTCGGAGGAGAAATAGTTATTTCCGCCACCCATCATGATATCAAATTTTAAGTCAAGATACATTTCGGCAATACTTTCCTGACTGTTTCTACTTTTTGAGGCAATACAAAAACCCGCAGGTGTGGCATGTGTGATTGGAACAGTAGTGACACATCCCGCCATTTTTCCTGCTTTTTTGAATTTTTGCCATATTGGAAGGTATTCTTCTCCGTTTATGCCAACATTTAAGGAGCCATTTTTGACACGAAAACCACTTCCCCAAGAAGAACTTGCTGCAGCAGAATCGGTGACAATTGATGATGCTGAAGCCATATCCATCAATGCTCGAGTTACTTTATTGTCTTTGTATAGTTGAATCCAATTGCTTCCTTTTCCCGTTTTTCTATTCAGGTATAAGTCAGCCATGTTTAATGTACCAATACTCATTCCATCGCTAACGATCACGATGATATTTTTAGCTTTTGAATTATTTTTTAAAGTGTCAAAATCAAGTTCGTTTGCATTTCCTTCAAATGGATTTAAGAATGTAGCACCAATTGCAAATAAAGAACCGTTCTTGAAAAATTTCCGTCTATTCATTCGTTTGAGTTTTTTTGTAAGAATTTCAAATGTAAAGAAACTCTTTTACTGAATATGTTAAGGATTGATTATTTTTTGGAATAAAATAATTTTACGAGGAGATTGGTTTTAATGTAAAAAATAATCCCCTTTACGGTCGCAAATGGGATTATTTAGTTTATTCTGTTGATACTGCAACGGGTAACGGAATTTGATTTTTAAGTAAGTCTTCAAAGGTTTCATGCGCTCTGATTAAATGTCCTTCGCCGTTCATCCACAAAACCTCGGCGGGCTTGTATCTCGAGTTGTAATTCGATGCCATAGAGAAGCAATAGGCTCCCGCGTTTCTAAAAGCTAAGATATCGCCTTCTTTAATTTCAGCAATTCTTCTGTTGTTTGCAAAAGTATCTGTTTCGCATATATATCCTACTACGGAGTAAAAACGCTCTTTCCCTTTTGGATGTGATATGTTTTCAATATGATGTTGTGAACCATAAAACATTGGTCTAATTAAATGATTAAAACCACTGTCTATTCCTGCGAAAACTGTCGAAGTAGTTTGTTTTACGACATTCACTTTCGCCAAAAAGTAACCAGCTTCACTTACTAAAAATTTCCCTGGTTCAAATATCAAGGTTAATTCTTTTCCGTATTCAGTACAAAAGGCATTGAATCTTTTTGATAATTTTTTACCTAATTCTTCGATGTCAGTTTCGATATCGTCTTTTTTATAAGGCACTTTAAATCCACTTCCAAAGTCTAGGAATTCAAGATTCTTGAAGTTTTTTGCGGCATCAAATAATATTTCAGCAGCATATAAAAATACTTCGATATCCAAAATATCAGAACCAGTATGCATGTGTATCCCTACAATGTTCATTTTAGTGTTTTCGACAATACGAACTAAATGAGGCAATTGGTGAACCGAAATACCAAATTTACTATCGATATGACCAACAGATATATTTGCATTTCCACCAGCCATTACGTGCGGATTTATACGGATACATACAGGAACATTCGGGTATTTTGTTCCAAATTGTTCCAAAATGGATAAGTTGTCAATATTTATTTGAACACCCATGGCATTGACTTCTTCAATCTCTTCTAAAGAAACACCATTAGGAGTATAAAATATTTTATCCGGCTCATACCCTGCATGAAGTCCTAGTAATACTTCTTGAATAGAAACAGTATCTAATCCTGATCCCATTTCTCTTAATAATTGAAGTATAGCTACATTTGACAAAGCCTTCATTGCATAATTGATACGCAACTTATTTACCTTTGAAAAAGCTTTTGATAATCTATTGTACTGAGATTGTATTTTTTCGGCATCATAAACGTATAATGGACTGCCAAATTGTTCTGCTAATTGTACTAAGTCTTTTGATTGCATGATTATTAATTTTGAGCAAATTTATTACTCTTTATTTAGTCTTACAAGCTAATAAATGAATTCTAACAAATTCTAACAAAAAGTTATAAATTAAACATTTGTTTGAAATTTTATAAAAAAATAACCCTTGACAAATTTTTCTATCAAGGGTTATAAAATATTATTTAGAATTACAAGTTCGGTAAATCGCCATTTCCTTTGGTTGGTAAATTCGTATAACCCATTAAGTATTTGTCGACTTCTCTGGCAGCTTCACGACCTTCAGATATTGCCCATACAATTAATGATTGTCCTCTTCGCATGTCTCCTGCAGTAAAAACATGAGGAACATTCGTTTGATAATTCGTTGCTTTATAATTGCTTCTCATATCAATTTCTAATCCTAATTGATCACTTAGTGTTCTCTCTGGCCCTGTAAATCCAAGTGCCAATAAAGCTAAATCACAAGGCCATATTTTTTCTGAACCTTCTTTTTCTATCAATTCAGGTCTTTGTCCCGGTGTCATTTTCCAAGCCACTTCAACGGTTTTTAAACCTACAACTTGGCCGCTTTCATTAGAAATGAATTCTTTGGTGTTGATTAACCAGTTTCTATTACAACCTTCTTCATGTGAAGAAGATGTTTTTAATTGCAATGGCCAAAATGGCCAAGGAGTAGTTTCACTTCTTCCAACAGGTGGTTTTGGTAAAATTTCAAAATTAGTAACCGATTTGGCTCCATGTCTGTTTGATGTTCCCACACAATCAGAACCGGTATCACCACCACCAATAACGATTACATCTTTATCGGTCGCCATTATTTGGTCAGAAACTACTTCGCCATATAGCGATTTAGTTTGTTGTGTCAAGAAAGTCATTGCTTGAACTACGCCTTTACTTTCTATTCCTTTTGTTGGTAAACTTCTTCTTTCGGTTGCGCCACCACATAATACTATAGAATCAAAAGCGTTCAATTCTTCAATGCTATAGTTTACGCCAACATTTACATTCGTTTTAAAAGTAATTCCTTCTGCTTCAAGTACTGTAACACGTCTGTCGATAATTCCTTTTTCTAATTTAAAATTTGGAATTCCGTAACGTAATAATCCACCAATGGCATTGTCTCTTTCAAAAACGGTAACGGTATGTCCAGCACGATTTAATTGTTGTGCAGCCGCTAAACCAGCAGGACCAGAACCTATTACAGCTACTGTTTTTCCTGTTCTAACTTCTGGTGGTTGTGGTTTTATCCAACCTTCAGCAAAACCTCTTTCGATAATATTTTTTTCAATATTTTCAATAGCAACTGGTTCGCTTATAATTCCTAATACACATGATTTTTCACATGGAGCTGGGCATAAACGACCAGTAAATTCAGGAAAATTATTGGTTGATTGCAATATTTTTAAAGCACTTTCCCATTCTTCCTGATGCACCATGTCATTAAAATCTGGAATCAAATTTCCTAATGGACAAGCACTGTGGCAAAATGGAATCCCACAATCCATGCATCTGGATCCTTGTTCTTTGATTTTATCTTTAGGTAATGAAATTGTGAATTCATTGTAATTTGAAACACGCTCTTCAATAACTATATTACTTTCGTCAGTTCTATTGTATTCTTTAAATCCTCCTATCTTTCCCATAACTATAGTGCTAGTAGTTCTTCAATTTGTTTTTCTTCGGCTAAACGTTGTAATGCTTTTTTGTAATCTGTTGGCATTACTTTGACAAAATGTCCGCGTTCGTTTTCCCAATCTTCTAGAATCCTTTTTGCCAAAGGGCTGTTGGTGTACATAGAATGATTTTTTATCAAACGTCTCAGTTTTGTAAAATCTTCTTCTTCCAATGTTTCAAAAGCGACCATTTCCATATTGCATAATGTAGCGTCGAATTTTTTATTTGGATCAAAAACATAAGCAATACCACCGCTCATTCCAGCTGCAAAATTTCTTCCCGTTTTTCCTAAAACTACGACAGTTCCTCCGGTCATATATTCGCATCCATGATCTCCAATTCCTTCTACAACGGCTGTTGCTCCAGAATTTCTAACACAAAAACGTTCTCCAGCCATACCATTTATATACGCTTCACCAGTAATTGCTCCATAAAGTGCTACGTTACCAATGATGATATTTTCTTCTGGTTTGAAAGTTGCAGTAGGAGGAACTTTGATTATCAATTTACCACCTGAAAGCCCTTTTCCTAAATAATCATTACAGTTTCCATGTATCTTTAAGGATAAACCATTTGTTGCAAAGGCACCAAAACTTTGTCCTGCGGATCCTGTAAAATCCACTAATATAGTGTCCTCAGGTAAACCTTGAGCGCCATATATTTTTGAAATTTCATTACTCAATATAGCACCAACGGAACGATCCGTGTTTTTAATATCAAACGTAACTCTAGTTTTTTCTTTTCTATAAATAGAAGGAATAGCTGCTTTTATAATTTCAAAATCAAGAACATGTTCTAAAGCATGGTCTTGTGTAGTCGTATTGTGATTTGGAACTTCTTTGGCTTTTTCTGGTTTGTATAAAATAGCAGACAAATCTAATCCACTTGCTTTATAATGCTTGATAGCTTTATTGACATTCAATTTTTGAGATTGTCCTACCATTTCTTTTAATGTTCTAAATCCAAGTTGTGCCATGATTTCTCTCAACTCCTCAGCAATAAAATACATGAAGTTGATGATGTGTTCCGGTGTTCCTTTGAAATTTTTTCTCAATTCAGGATCTTGTGTTGCAATACCAACTGGACATGTATTCAAATGACAGGCTCTCATCATAATACATCCTGACGCTACTAAAGGAGCGGTTGCAAAACCAAATTCTTCAGCTCCAAGTAAGGCAGCAATAGCGACATCACGACCCGTTTTCAATTGTCCGTCACATTCTAAAACTACGCGACTTCTCAAATCATTTAAGATCAAGGTCTGTTGTGCTTCGGCAAGTCCAAGTTCCCAAGGAATACCAGTGTGTTGTAGTGAAGTTAATGGTGCTGCTCCAGTTCCTCCATCGTATCCAGAAATCAAAATCACGTCAGCTTTTGCTTTAGCAACACCGGCAGCGATTGTTCCAACACCTACTTCAGAAACTAATTTTACATTAATTCTAGCTTCACGATTGGCATTTTTTAAATCAAAAATTAACTGTGATAAATCTTCAATAGAATAAATATCGTGGTGTGGTGGCGGTGAAATTAATCCAACATAAGGCGTTGAATTTCTCACTTCGGCAATCCAAGGCACTACTTTTTCACCGGGTAATTGTCCACCTTCTCCCGGTTTTGCACCTTGAGCCATTTTTATCTGAATCTCTTTGGCATTGGTTAAATAGTTGATAGAAACCCCAAATCTTCCTGAAGCAACTTGCTTAATCGCACTATTTCTGGAATCTCCATTTAAGTCTTTTTGGAAACGTTTTGGATCTTCTCCACCTTCTCCAGAATTACTTTTTCCACCAATTCTGTTCATGGCAATCGCCAGATTTTCATGGGCTTCCTGGCTAATAGATCCATAAGACATGGCGCCAGTCTTGAATTTCTTTACTATTTCGGTCCAAGGCTCTACTTCGTCAATAGAAATTGGGTCTAAGTTGTTGAATTCAAATAAACCTCTAATAGTCATTAAGTTTTCGCTTTGATCATTGACCATTTTAGCATATTCCTTATAACTTTCAGGACTGTTTAAACGTACAGCTTGTTGTAATTTAGAAATCGTCGTTGGATTAAACATGTGTTTTTCTCCTGATCTTCTCCATCTGTAAATTCCTCCAATCTCTAATGGCAATAAATTGCTGACTTTTGAATTTGGAAATGCTTTTTGGTATCGTTTCTTGATTTCTTTTTCAACTTCCATTAAACCAATACCTTCAATTCGGGACGGTGTGTAAGGGAAATATTTAGAAGTGAATGTTTTGTTTAATCCTAAAATTTCAAAAATTTGTGCCGCTCTGTATGAATGTAAGGTAGAGATGCCAATTTTATTCATGATTTTCAGAATCCCTTTTGCGATAGCTTTATTATAATTTTTAATAGCATAATCCGCTTTTATACCAGTGATAAAACCTTCGTTTACTTGGTTATGAATAATTTCATTCACCATGTAAGGATTAATTGCACTTGCTCCGTAACCAAATAATAAGGCAAAATGGTGTGGCTCACGAGGTTCTGCAGATTCTATAATGATTCCAAATTTAGAACGAGATTTTAAAATATTCATAGAGTGATGAATATAAGAACAGGCCAAAAGCATTGGTATTGGAGCCATTTTTTCACTCACGCCTCTATCAGAAATGATAACAATATTACACCCTTCTGAAACTGCTTTAAAAGTGGCTTGAACTGCTCTTTCCAAAGCACGTTCTAATCCGTTTACTCCTTTTTCGATGTCATATAAAGTAGATATCGTTACTGATTTGAAATCAGCATGATCAATGTTTTTGACTTTATCTAAATCCTCATTTGAAATCACTGGATTTTGGATTTTTAATTTTTTACAATGCTTAGGCACAATGTCAAAAATATTATAATCCCCACCAATCGCTAAACTAATATCAGTAATTATTTCTTCACGAATACCATCCAATGGTGGATTGGTCACCTGAGCAAACAGTTGTTTGAAATAGTTGTATAAAAGCTGTGGCTGATCTGACAAAACTGCCAACGGAGTATCATTTCCCATAGAACTTAATGCTTCTGCACCTTGAGTTCCCATTGGGTTTATGATTGTTTTTAAATCCTCTAATGTGTAGCCAAAAAGTCTTTGTCTTGTTTCAAAATCAATATTTTCTACAGGAATTGGATTATCAGTGTATGGTATTTGAGCCAATTGTACTAAATTTTCATCCAACCATTGTTTGTAAGGACGTTTGGTAACAATCGCATTTTTGATTTCGTCATCTTCAATAATTCGGCCTTCGTTCATGTCCACCAAAAACATTTTTCCTGGTTCTAAACGACCGTGCTGAATCACATCTTCTGGCTTGATGTCAAGAACACCAATCTCTGAAGACATAATTACGAAACCACTTTTAGTCAATGTATATCGTGAAGGACGCAATCCATTTCTATCCAATAATGCACCAATAACGTTTCCGTCAGTAAAAGGAATAGAAGCTGGGCCATCCCAAGGTTCCATGATGCAAGCGTTGTATTCATAAAAGGCCTTTTTGTCGGCTGACATCGTTTGGTGTTTTTCCCAAGCTTCAGGAACGACCATCATCATTGCTTCCGGAAGAGAACGACCGGTCATCAATAACAGTTCAATTACCATATCCATTGAAGCCGAATCTGATTTTCCTTCTAAAATAATTGGGAATAATTTTTTGATATCATCACCAAAAACATCACTTTTCATCAATTCCTCACGAGCACGCATGCGACTAATATTACCACGAAGTGTATTGATTTCACCATTATGGCACATGTAACGAAAGGGCTGTGCTAATTCCCAAGATGGAAATGTATTGGTAGAAAAACGTTGGTGTACCAAAGCTAATCGGGTCACTAAGTCATCATCTAATAAATCAGTATAATACCTGCTGATGTCTTCCGGCATCAACAAACCTTTATATATTATAGTAGTAGTGGAGAAACTAGAAAAATAAAACATATGGCTTTCTGAAATTCTTGAATTTCGAATCGCATGTTCTGCTATTTTCCTCGCTGCAAATAATTTAGCATTAAATTGTTGTTCTGTAAGGTCTAATCCATTTTTACCTACAAATACTTGTTTAACGGTTGGTTCTTTCTCGCCGGCAATTCGGCCTAAATTTGATGCATCAACCGGAACATCTCTCCATCCTAATATTTCAAGATTTTGATCGCGTATCGAAGTTTCAAAAGTAGTTTTACAAAATACTACTTGGTTGGAACTTTTTGGCATAAAAACCATTCCTACGGCATACTCTTTAGTTTCCGGAATATTAAATTCGCAAACTTTCTTAAAAAAATCATGTGGGATATCAAATAATATTCCTGCTCCATCTCCAGTTCTGCCATCTGAACTCACTGCGCCCCGGTGTTCTAATTTGATTAGGATATCTAGTGCTTTGTGGATAATATCATTTGACTTAATTCCATTTAAATTACAAATGAATCCTGCTCCGCAATTGTCGTGTTCAAATTCGGGCAAATAAAGGCCTTGTTCTTTAACTCTCATGCTTACTATTTTTTTTATACAAAAATAAAGATTTCGTTGAATATAATTCATTGTTTGCGGGTTAACGATTCTATTTTTACAATAAAATTAGAAAAACGTTTCGTAAATGATAATAAAGTAAATTAAATAGATTGTATACGACAAATCAATAATTTAAATTCTTTTTAATGCAAAAAATAGTGTTATTACAATGAAATTAAAGGGCTAAGCAAGAATAATTCAATCGATGTAGTACCTTTTTATATTTAAAACGAAAACTATTTTCCTTTTTAAAAATGGATTAAAACTTAAATTTCAATTTTGAATTGTAATTTGATTTTTATTATCAGTTTTAAATATAAAAAGATTTCTCTATTAAGATGAATTTTGCTATTTTTGTCCCACTTTTATTCTGAAAGAAATTCAGAAGCCAGACAAATTCTATATTATGAACATACACGAATATCAAGGAAAAGAGATTTTAGCTAGCTACGGAGTTCGCATTCAACGCGGAATCGTTGCTAATAGCCCTGTAGAAGCGGTTGCTGCTGCAAAACAATTAACTGCCGAAACGGGTACAAGTTGGTATGTTGTAAAAGCCCAAGTTCATGCAGGTGGACGTGGAAAAGGTGGTGGAGTGAAACTTGCCAAAAATTTACAACAAGTTGAAGAGATTTCAGAGCAAATCATCGGAATGCAATTGATTACACCTCAAACTTCTGCTGAAGGTAAAAGAGTACACAAAGTTTTAATTGCTGAAGATGTGTATTATCCTGGCGAAAGTGAAACTTCTGAGTTTTATGTTTCTGTTTTATTGAATAGAGCTACAGGTCGTAACATGATTATGTATTCTACTGAAGGTGGAATGGATATTGAAGAAGTTGCTGAACATACTCCTCATTTAATTTTTACTGAAGAAGTAGATCCTTCTGTTGGATTACAAGGTTTTCAAGCAAGAAGAATTGCTTTTAACTTAGGTCTTTCTGGAAATGCTTTCAAAGAAATGGTGAAATTCATCGATTCTTTATACAATGCTTACATAGGATCTGATGCTTCGATGTTTGAAATCAACCCGGTTTTAAAAACATCTGACAATAAAATTATGGCTGTTGATGCTAAAGTAAATATCGATGATAATGCTTTATACAGACAAAAGAAATATGCTGACATGCGTGACATTCGTGAGGAGAACCCAATCGAAGTGGAAGCTAAAGAAGTAGGATTAAATTATGTAGATCTTGACGGTACTGTTGGATGTATGGTGAACGGAGCTGGTTTAGCGATGGCAACTATGGATTTAATCAAGTATGCTGGTTTTGAACCTGCTAACTTCCTTGACGTAGGTGGAACTGCTGATGCAAAACGTGTTGAAACTGCTTTCCGTATTATATTAAAAGATCCAAACGTAAAAGCTATTTTGATTAATATTTTTGGTGGAATCGTTCGTTGTGACCGTGTGGCACAAGGAGTTGTTGACGCTTACAAAAATATGGGTGATGCAATTAAAGTGCCAATCATTGTTCGTTTACAAGGTACAAATGCAGCTATTGCAAAAGAATTAATTGATAATTCAGGAATGCCAATTTTATCAGCAGTTGAATTTCAAGAAGCTGCAGATCAAGTAAAAGCAGCACTTTCTTAATTAGGAATAACGTTATATATTTTTTTGAAAATCCTGTTTGCTACTGCGAACAGGATTTTTTTTTTGCTGAAAATAAATTTTTAGATAGAACAAATCATAATAATAATTGAAAGTGTAAAGTTTTCTGGTTTACAACAATTATCTTTGTTCTTAACGTTTTTTAGTACTTATGAAACTTCAGACACAAAATAATTTCACTACCGAACTGCCTGCTGATCCCAACCAAACCAATGTTCCAAGACAGGTTCATCAATCCGCATTTTCGTTTGTAGTACCCAAAAAGCCAACCAATCCTTCACTGATTCATGCTTCAATAGACGTAGCAAATGCTATTGGTCTTTCTCAAGATGATATCCTTTCTACTGATTTTTTGAATACTTTTTCTGGAAGTATCATTTATCCTGGTACGAAACCGTATGCTATGCCTTATGCCGGACATCAATTTGGAAATTGGGCCGGACAATTAGGAGATGGTCGTGCCATTAATTTAACTGAAGTAGTTAATGATAATAAAACCTACACTTTACAACTAAAAGGAGCAGGACCAACACCATATTCGCGAACAGCAGATGGGTTTGCCGTTTTACGTTCTTCCATACGAGAGCATTTATGTGCTGAAGCAATGCATTATTTAGGCGTTCCTACTACGCGTTCGCTTTCACTAATGCTTTCTGGCGATCAAGTATTGCGGGATGTTTTGTATAAGGGAAATCCAGCATACGAAAAAGGCGCCATTGTTTGTAGAGTCGCTCCTTCATTTATTCGTTTTGGTAGTTTCGAATTATTCGCTTCTCGAGAAGATCACGATAATCTCAAACTACTGACAGATTTTACCATAAAACATCATTTTCCTCAGATTCAAAAAGAAGGTGTCGAAAAATATTTGGCCTTTTTTCAAGAAGTAACCCAAACGACACTCAACATGATTGTGCATTGGCAACGCGTTGGTTTTGTTCATGGCGTTATGAATACCGATAATATGTCCATTCACGGCATCACCATTGATTATGGACCTTACGGCTGGTTGGAAGACTACAATTCTGGCTGGACACCAAATACAACCGACAACCAACATAAAAGATACCGTTTTGGCAATCAACCAGAAATTGCGTTGTGGAATTTATACCAATTGGCAAATGCGTTGTATCCTTTGATAAATGATGCAAAGCCACTCGAAGCTATTTTAGAGGCGTATAGTACAGATTACGAAAAGGAGTATTTGAATATGATGCGAGATAAACTCGGGTTTCAAATCAAAAAAAATCAAGATGTAGTTTTGATTCAGAGTTTGACTCAATTGCTTGAAAAGGTAGAAACGGACATGACCATATTCTTTAGAAATCTGAGTAATGTATCCAAAGCTGATGCTGCAACAACCGCTTTCAACACCATAAAAGACGCTTTTTATAATGAAAAGGATTTAGATAAAACGATCTTGAAAGATTGGCATGATTGGTTTGAGAAGTACAGCATTCGAATCAATGAAGAAACACTTTCGGATTCCGAAAGAAAAAACCAAATGAATACAGTAAATCCAAAATATGTATTGCGAAATTACATGGCGCAATTGTCTATCGATGATGCCGATAAAGGGAATTATTCTCTACTCAACGAATTATTCGAAATTCTTAAAAATCCATATGAAGAACAACCGAATTTTCAAAAATGGTTTGCCAAAAGACCGGATTGGGCCAGAGATAAAGTAGGATGTTCGATGTTAAGTTGTAGTTCTTAAAGTTGCATTTATAACAGTAATAAATAAGATGAAGAATAGAGTTTATTTTACACCAATTCCCTCTTGACCTCTTAGCAATATCTTGTTTTTATTATCTAAATTCTCTTTAGTTTTTCCCAAGATGTTAATGATGTTAAATTTTGTATCACTTTTTCTAAAATTATAAAAAGCCTCTGAATTGGTAACTTCAACTTCTAAAATATAGTTTCGGTCTAATTTAAAAGTGTCAATGTTGTCTTTTATAAATGCTCCATTAACCATATAAACAACATCATTACTTTTGATTTTGGTAAATTGAGATTTAATTTGTTCCAAGCTTATGAAATCATATTTCTTAGGGTTTTTAGACGTAATGTTAATCTGGCCACGATACAAAATACCATTTATAATTGAGTCTTTTTTGACAACATGTATAGATTCAATTTCATTTGGTTCGACGTATTCAATTGTATTGCTTGGAACTAAGTTTAAATCAATAAACACCGCAGGTTCTACAGTTTTATTATTTTGTCCAAAAAATAGGGTTGTAAAAAGTAGTATGGAGCAGGTTAGAATAAATTTCATATTTGAAGAGATAAATTTATTTAGATAAACTAAATATACAAAAAATCCTGAACTCTCATTCAGGATTTTGATAATGTATTAATTTCCAATTTCTTGAATCGCATCTGATTCGTATATTTTGAAACCTGTATCGTTTTTTTGCGCAATTTTCAAAAGTGCTTTGGCTACGGTTTTACCTTCAATTGGTTTGTATTTTTTTAAATTTCCAAGGAATAGAAAGGACAGTGTTTTCATGAAAAAGGCACCTACTTTTTCGCCCAATCTGAATTCAGTTCGATTTCCCAAAAGAAGCGAAGGTTGCAATATAGCAACGCTTTCAAAATCGCAATCCTTAAGGAAATCTTGAATTTCTCCTTTTGTTTTTAAATAGAAGTTTCCAGATTTCGCATCGGCACTAAGAGATGAAATAATTAGGAATTGTTTGACTTTATGTAGCAATGCAAAAGCGGCAAACTGGCGCGGATATTCAAAATCTACTTTTCTAAAAGCTTCTTTACTACCTGCTTTTTTGATTGTCGTGCCAATGGTACAAAAGAAATCATCACCTACAACTAATTCTTTATAGCTTTCTGGCTTGTCAAAATCAATAATGTGTTGTGTTAATTTAGGATGCTTTATTCCTGTATCTCTTTTTACGAAAGTGATTACTTTAGCGTAATGTGGACTTTCTAAAAGTAAATTTAATAGTTCTGAACCTATTAAACCGGTGCTACCAATAATCACAGCCGTTTCCACAGTTATGATTTTTTATTCTTACCGAAATTAAATTTCACTTTCTCCACTACTTGAACTTTTGAATTTCCTTTTGGATATTGTTTTTTAGAAGTGTTTTTTGTCGCAGGTCTTGATTTTGAGGGTGCTTCGTCACCTCTTGATTTTTCTTCGTCTCTTGGTTTTGCCTTAAACTCGGGTCTGTCTTTGGATCCTTCTTTTGCAGGAATTTGAGCTTTGTGTTTTGCTAAAACATCATTTGGGTTTTTTGGATTTTCTTTCGTTCCACGCAAATGAATTACCAATGCGTTTAGAAAGTTACGCAACACTTGGTCGCCACATTCCATGTAATTTTCATGTTTTTCATCACGGAAAAAAGCACCTAATTCTGATTTAGTGATTCTAAAATCTACTAATTCTAATATTTCAACTATTTGATCGTCACGTAACATTAAGGCTACACGAAGTTTTTTAAAGATATCGTTATTTGTCATCATATTCTAATTTTTTACAAAGGTACGGTTTAAAAGCAATTGGACCACAATTTTAGATTTAGAATTGGTTTTGGTTCAGAAGGTGAATTATAGTATCCAAATCTTCTTTTTTATGATTGGCAGTAATTACAATTCTGTTTAAATCCTTTGTGTCTGTGGGATATTTAAAATTGGTTATAATAATTTTATTTTCTGTAAAAACATCATTTATGCCTTCGATTTCCGGATAAATGAGTGGATAATTAGCATCAAAAAGAATGGCCTCATTTTTACTTAAATGAGTATCAATATAGTTTAAATTGTCTTTTAATTTTTGGTGCTGTTGTAAATAAATATGCTCCGCATCTGACATTGTCTGTACAAATGCAGCATTCATTCCGGCACTGGAAACAAAAGTATCGTGAGTTGCTACTAGATTGATAAATTCAGAATCACTAGCAATTACGCCTCCTGTCAATCCAAATGCTTTGCCCAAAGAGGACACCATGATTTTCCTTTTAACGTTGGGAAGATTAATGTTCGAATAAATCCCGCAACCATTCATACCCAAAATTCCAAGTGAATGTGATTCGTCAATAACTAAAGTGATTTCTTTATTGGACGGAATCAAATTCAGAATAGAAAGATCGATTGGTTGTACACGAAAGGAGGGAACCGAATCCGTCAAAACAGTAATTTTTTCAATTTCAGAATCGAGCAACCGAGGATTTATCTTTTCTCCAATAAAAAAAGGAAGACTGTTTTGCGATTTGATGGCAGTGTGCGTATCCGGAAAATGAAAAAAGCAATCGGTTTCAGGAGTTAATGCTTCAATAACTAATTTTCCTGCTAACATTCCGGAAGAAAGGGTGAGAGCAGCTTCTGCTTTGATGAAATTGGCCAAAAACCGTTCCCCATTTTCGTAGGCGGTCAGTTGAATGTTTGCACTTCGAGAACTTCCATACGCCGTTCCCCATTGCAAAATGTTTTTAATGAGCAGTTTTTTGAATTCAGGATGCGTTGGCAAACCCAAATAAGCCGTTCCTCCAAAATAAAGATATTCTTTATTTTCGATTTCAATTATTCGATCTGGAAATTGGTTGACTTTCATTTAAAACTACATTAAAGTTACACCAGTTCCGTTTAAGTCAGAATAGTTTATTTTTCCAAAATCGATTGTCACTCCAGTTGCAATATCTTCTGCCAAAAGCAATGCGCCGTCCATATCTACATAATCCAATTGTGGCAATAAATGCGCAATCGCAGAAATTCCTACAGTCGATTCGGTCATACAACCCACCATGGTTTTTAGACCTAATTTCTTGGCTTCCTGAATCATTCGTCTTCCGGGAGTTAATCCGCCACATTTTACCAACTTCACATTCACACCATGAAAATGGTTATGACATTTTGCTACATCTTCTTCGATAATACAACTTTCGTCGGCTATAATCGGTAAAACGGAATGTTTAAAAACTTCCTTGTGTCCTACCCAATTATCTGCTTTCAAGGGTTGTTCCAAGAATTCCACACCCAATTTTTTTAGTGCAACGGCATTGTTTATGGTTTCGTCCACGCTCCAGCCACAATTGGCATCGATTCTGAAAATAGCATCGGTATGTTTCCGAAGTTCAGTAACAATGGCTATATCTTCTTTGGTCCCTAACTTGATTTTATAAATCGGCCAAGGCAATTCCTTCATTTTAGCCACCATTTTTTCGATGGAAGCTATTCCAATTGTGTAATCGGTCAATGGATTTTTGTCAATGCTATAATTCCACAATTCGTACAGTTTCTTTCCTTTTTTACGCGCGTATAAATCATTGTATGCCATATCCAAAGCGCACAAAGCAAACATATCGTCTTTTAAGTAAGGATGGATTTTTGCCCAAAATGCTTCGGGTGTTTCCTCTGTAGTATTTTCGATTATGGTTCTAATTTTTTCTAAATCCTGCATCATCACAGGAACTGTTGTCTTGTAATATGGATTAGAAGTTGCTTCGCCACAACCAGAAAAACCATCACGTTGCAACTCCACAATCAAAGATGGCTGAACATCAATCGATTCTCTTGAAATCGTGAACGTATGTTTTAATTTGAGTTCGTATTCTCTTAATATTAGTTCCATTTGGGGTTTAATTTTACTATTTGTTGTGTTTATTTAAAGCAGAATTTTTTATAAACCGAGCCATAAAAAGGCATCGACAAAACCGTCGCGCCATAGTTTTTCATTGTGTTTTCCGTCTTTTACAATTGTTTTTTTATTTAAATTGAGGCAATAGCATCGATTAGAATTTATTAAATATTCCATTTTGTTCAAATCCGAAACCATGTCGTCACTTTCAGCATCGCCACACAGAAAATAAATTTTCGACTTTATTTTTTTTGATTTTTCAGTCAGCGTATAAATGTCTTTGGTAAACCAAAAGGAAGGCGAGAAAACACCTGCTTTTCCAAAAATTTCAGGATATTTTAAAACGGCATAATAGGAAGTCAAACCGCCAAGAGAACTTCCCATGATGATTGTATTTTTCTTTTTAGTTTTGGTTCGATAGGTTTTGTCGATTTGTGGCTTCAATGTTTTTACGATAAATTCTAAATAGTTATCTGCTTTTCCACCACCGTATTTTTCGTTTTTAAAAGGCGTTAATTCCTCCATTCGTTTCTCATTTCCATGTTCGATTCCTATCACAATAACCTGAGCTTTTAGGCTATCCAGTTTTTCATCTACATTCCATTCCCCGGAATAAGAAGTTTTTGCATCAAACAAGTTTTGAGCATCATGCATATAAATTACAGAGAAATTCTTTTTTGAGGTTGCATAATTTTCGGGTAAATACACCCAAATTTTCTTTATAGTTTGAAGTTGTGGCGCTTCAATAGT
The DNA here is from genome assembly GCF_015751645.1 of Flavobacterium sp. CG_9.1. NCBI lineage: Bacteria > Pseudomonadati > Bacteroidota > Flavobacteriia > Flavobacteriales > Flavobacteriaceae > Flavobacterium > Flavobacterium sp. CG_9.1. Next base: position 142,732 of record NZ_JADOVC010000006.1, on the reverse strand, counting down.
AAAAGTAGACACTTGTTTAGAAGCCGTAGTTTTCTTTATTTCTTCGCACTGAGCAGTAATTTTTGCTATCGTAAAAAAGAAAAGTAGGATTAGGAATTTTAGTCGATTCATTATTAGTTTTTGTGTTTTGATTTAAAAACAATATTTTAGCTAAAAATAATAATTTGATGAATACATTCGAACAAAAGAGGAGTTTACTTTTAGAAATGATTGCTTTTTCTACCGTTGACGGACATTTGCATAAAAGAGAATATGAATTTTTAGAAATTGTCGCCAAAGAACTGAGTTTTGACAGTACCGTTTTTAAAGATTTTTTTCATCAAGAATTACCTTTAATACCGATAAAAACTGAATTTCAACGGATTCAACAATTTTATAGATTGGCTTTATTGATGTATTGTGACGGAATTTTACATAAAAAAGAAGCTGTTGCGATTCAGCAAATAGCAATTGAAATGGGACTTAATCCAATAGCTACAAAACGCATTCTTAAATTGATGAATGAAGCGCCTAATGCAATTATAGATGCCGAAGTTTTATTAAATATTTTTCAGGAATAACATAATTAACCTTTGATTCTAGAGGAATTTGAGGATCTATATTTTTACTATTTAATTCTTAAAAGACATTTTCACACCAAAGCCTGTCTGTAAATCAGGCGCATTATCTAGCGTAAGGTCTTCTCTAATGTATATAAAATAAGAAAATTGTTTAACAGAATAGGTGCAGATAAAATTCCATGCATCAAGATTTTCATATAGGTGAGATAGTGTTTCCTGCCAATGCGATTTTACTCTCTCGCCAGTTAAAATGATATGATTAAAATCATTTTTATTATTGTAGGGTGTTTGAAAAGTATAATTGATCCCAAATGAAATAGTATTATTATTTTGAAGTTTTCTTTTATAATCAATAAGTCCTTCAAAACTGTATAGGAAGGAGCGATCGCTGAAGTTTACTCGATCTCCAAACTGGAATAATCGCTGTCTTAAAGCGCCTGCACTGATGCCTACAGTCAATATGTTTTTATCTTTAACTATCATTTTCTTGATAGCGGAAGAAGAAATACCAATGTCCATAACAGGATTGTATCTGGACATATTGATGCCGAAGTGGGCGCCAAAATTCATATAGATTCGATGTTTCTTATTCATTTCTAATTTTGGATAGTAGAAATAATTGATCTCCATTCCTGGAATTCGAAAATTACCATTGTTCATTGTTAGAAAGGTGTTGTTCTCGTCTTGATAGGATATTTTTGCTTTGTTTAAACCATAATACCGTCTCGAAAATGGATCTTCTCCTCCGGCAATAGTACTGTGAAACCATTCAATGGATTCATCAGAGGTAAATACTGAAAATGGATATTTTCCTCCGTCAAGGGAATACGAACGGATGCCAAAAGTAAGTTCGTGATTGACCGATAAAGGCAAGGAAAATGTAAATTTATAGGATCTAATGACACCGTCAGCAGTAAATGAGTTGGTTTGAGCAGGAACGGTGTTGAGGTCAAATTTGTATTCTCGGTCATGCCAAGGAAACTGTGCCGCATTTGCTCTATCAACTGGATTCGTTAAAGTATATGATTTAACATAAGGCAACATCACATTTCCGCTGGAAACTTCAAATGAGAAGGAGTATTTCTCTGGTGAACGCACTTTAAAATTATGATTTATTCGGGAAATGTACATTCCTAACGGGTGATTAGAAAGAATATTTGGTTTGATTAAATCAGTGCTGTTTTCTATTTCTGTGCGTATCAAATCCTGCTCCGAAGTTTGTCCTGAAGCACCTGAAATAAATCCTAAAAGAATTAAAATGTATGAATAGCATTTCATTTAAAATCGTAATTGATTGTATAACAATTAGATAATATTTCAGTTCAAATTTAAAACTTTTTAAATAATTTAAAAGCATTTCATGACAAAATAGTAGTACTTAAAGCCATCTAAATTTACGAAGTTATATTTTATATTTGTTTGCAATGATGTATTGCAGCGTTCGCTAGGCTAATTGACCTTGTAATCTCTTGATATCATCCCGTAATTTTGCCGCTTGCATAAAGTCTAAATCTTTTGCCGCTTTCTCCATTGATTTGCGTTTCTCTCTAATAATCTTCTCGATTTCCGGTTTGGACATATAAGTCGTTTCCGGTTCGGCAGCTGAGTTTAAGGTAAGTCCTAATTCATAATCTGCTAATGGATTTTTGGTAAAAGCACTCTCGATTTTTTTATTTAAAGCCATCGGAACCAAGTTGTGTTCTGTGTTGTAATTAATTTGTTTGGTTCTGCGGTAATTGGTTTCATCAATAGTTTTTTGCATGCTATTTGTGATTTTATCCGCATACATAATTGCTTTTCCATTAAGGTTTCTTGCCGCTCTACCAATGGTTTGCGTCAATGAACGGTGGCTTCTTAAAAAACCTTCTTTGTCTGCATCTAATATGGCGACCAAAGAAACTTCTGGTAAATCCAATCCTTCACGAAGCAAATTCACACCAATTAACACATCAAAAATTCCTTTTCGCAAATCTTGCATGATTTCTATTCGTTCTAAAGTATCTACTTCAGAGTGAATGTAACGACAACGAATATTAACTTTTGTTAAATATTTAGCGAGTTCTTCGGCCATTCTTTTGGTTAAAGTCGTCACCAAAACGCGTTCGTCAATTTCGGCTCGAACTTGAATTTCTTCAATTAAATCATCAATTTGGTTTAAACTTGGTCGGATTTCGATAATTGGATCTAGTAAACTTGTCGGGCGAATTACCTGCTCTACAACAACGCCTTCTGTTTTTTGTAACTCATAATCCGCTGGTGTTGCCGAAACATAAATTACTTGGTTTTGCATCGCTTCAAATTCTTCAAATTTCAAAGGACGGTTGTCCATTGCAGCTGGAAGTCGGAAACCGTATTCCACTAAATTTTCTTTACGGCTTCGGTCGCCGCCATACATAGCGCTAACTTGTGAAAGTGTCACGTGACTTTCATCGACCACCATTAAGTAATCTTTAGGGAAATAATCCAATAAACAAAAAGGTCTAGTTCCCGGTAAACGACCATCAAGATAACGGGAGTAATTCTCGATTCCAGAGCAATAACCCAATTCCCGAATCATTTCCAAATCAAAATTGGTGCGTTCTTCCAATCGTTTTGCTTCTAAAGGTTTGCCAATTTCCTTGAAATAATCAACTTGTTTTACCAAATCTTGCTGTATTTCCCAAATGGCGCCTTGCAACACGTCCGGTGAAGTCACAAACATATTAGCTGGATAAATAGTCAGTTTTTCAAATTTTTCAAGAACCTGAGAATTCTTGGTGTCAAAACTTTCAATTTCCTCAATTTCATCCCCAAAGAAATGAACTCTGTAAGCTTCATCTGCATAACTAGGATACACATCAACGGTGTCGCCTTTAATCCTGAAACTTCCAGGATTAAAATCGGCTTCTGTTCTGGAGTATAAACTTTGCACCAATTGATGCAATAATTTAGTTCGTGAAATGATTTGGCCTTTCTCTATTGGAATTAAGTTTTTCTGAAATTCTATTGGATTTCCAATACCGTACAAACACGAAACAGATGCGACTACCAAAATATCTCTTCGTCCGGAAAGTAATGAGGCAGTTGTTGACATTCTCATTTTTTCCAGTTCTTCATTGATAGATAAATCTTTTTCGATGAAAACGCCGGTTACGGGCATAAAAGCTTCAGGCTGGTAGTAATCGTAATAGGAAACGAAATATTCCACGGCATTATTCGGGAAGAATTGTTTGAACTCGGAGTATAATTGAGCCGCCAACGTTTTGTTGTGTGCCAAAACTAAAGTGGGTCTTTGTACTTCCTGAATGACATTAGCCACCGTAAATGTTTTCCCAGATCCAGTAACACCTAAAAGTGTTTGGAATTTATCGCCCTCAATAATTCCCTGAACTAATTTTTCAATCGCTTGGGGTTGGTCGCCTTTGGGTTGGTAATCGGATACTACTTGGAAATTCATCTGTATTTAGGGGCAAAGTTTTACAGGGGCAAAGGTACAAAGTTTGGCTTCTTTTTTTCCAAAGTTTAAGCCAAAAAAAAACCATTCGCGCAGGCGAATGGTTTTCAATATAAAATAGGGTTTTCTAGAAACTCAAGCTTAACCTAGCAAAAAGGAATCTTCCGTTTTGACCAAATTGAGAGGTGTTTCTTGAATATGCAAATTGATTTGCATTTGATAAGTCAATTGTGGATGGTGCAGCGTTGTAATCAATAGCTCCAGATACTAATCTAGGTCTGATTGCAGTTTGTGTACCAAGATTTGCATCAGGATAGATGTCAAAAATATTGTTAGCTCCAATTACAACTTTTGCAGCTCCAGTAATTTTAAAACCAACAGATAAGTCAGTGATTATTTTTGCGCCCCAGATTGGATGCTCTACTTCGACTGCTTGACCATTTATTATGGCTCCTTCAACTCTTCCATCTCCATTTACATCAGCCGTATTTGGATCAGTTACCTGTCCGAAGTAAACATTTCTCAAAAAGAAATCGAATTTTTTATAAGTAAAAGAGTTGGTTAAATTTCCTTTAACTCTAGGGATTGCTTCTTCTAAATAGATTCTGCTCATTTCAGAAAAATAACGGTTTATTTGACCATTAGCAACTAAAGTAGGCGATCCTTGTATAGCACCCACTTGTCTTGTTTGAGAAAAAGTAGTAGCTAAATCTGATTTGATTACTATAGCTCCTAAATTTAGTTTATGTGTTATAATGATATCAATACCTTTAGACTCGGTACTAATAGCATTGGCAAAAAAGGTAGCCGCATTTGCTCCAGCTAGATCAAATTGTAATTGAAGCTCTCTCTGTGGTGTTCCTGCAGCAAATGTTCCCGATGGACGAGAAAATTGATCCGTCAAAGTTACTCTGTCATCTATTCTTACAATATAAGCATCTGCTGTTAAAGTTAAATTTGCTTCTGGAATTTTAGCGGTAAAACCAATACTAGCACTTTTAGATTCTTCTTGTTTCAATTGCGGAATTCCAAGGGCTTTAGCTGCTGGAGAGTCATTACTAAATGTACTTACTTCAAATGGTACACCACCAACAAATTGAGTCGCTGTAGCGTTAAAATTGATTTGATGTAAAGAAGGAGCGCGAAAACCTGTGGAAACGGCACCACGCAAATTAATGTTGTCTGTTAGTTTATAACGACTGGCAACTTTAAAATTAGTAGTGTTTCCAAAATCAGAATAATTTTCAAAACGAACGGCTCCGTTCAACAACCATTTATCTGTAACATCATATTCAAGATCTCCATAAATAGCGGCACTGTTGCGTCCTTTATCAACTGCGTTTGCAGGTCTAAAACCCGGAAATACTTGGGAACCATTTCCTCTAATAGATCCAAAGAAATCAGTTACGATAAGATTAGCGGGTGTTACTCCTGGTAAAGCAACATCACCGTTTATATCATATAAATTATATGATTCAGGTTGTCCAGCATTGATGCTGTATTTTTCATTTCTGTATTCGGCGCCGAAAGCAACGTTCAAATCACCAAATTTTTGATTCATGTCAAAATTGGTTGTGTTTTGGCTAAATGCCAATCCACCTGCATCAAAAGTAGTTAGAGAATTTTCTCTCATGGAAGAATTGACGGTATTTTCAACACCATAATCAAAACTGTTTCTACCAAAAGTATTACTCAAATCAAAATTCCAATTACCAAAAATGGTACCTCGCAATCCTGCCGCTGCTGAAATGTCGTTAATTGTAGAATGGATTTCAGGTAAAAAACCATTTGGATACAAACCGGTATACGATCTAGATTGATTTGGTCTTCTGTAAAACCCAGCAGCTTCACCAGTTCTGTGGCTGTTCCCTCCAAAAGCATACAACTCTAATTGATCAGTTATAGGATAGGCAGCATTTACAAAGAATTGTGAGCTTTGAAGTGATGATTGACCTACTCGCATATTAAAATCATTACGAACTAAGCCTCTAGCAGCAAGTTCGTCCGAAGTTACATCAGCTCCTAATAAAGTTCTCATCCCAGATAAATTTCCTGCAGTAGCGGCACTTTGAATAGCTGTTTTTGTAGTTGCATCAAAATAACTTACTTGTTGTGCATACGTATTAATTGTGTTCAACAAACCGTTGTAAAAACCAGGGGTAGTGTTTAACGTATTCGCATACAAACTATTAATGTTAATACCTGCTATTCTAGCTCTTTCTTCAACAGCATTATATCGGTTGAATAAACTTCCTGTAACTTCTTTGGCACGACTTGTTTGGCCTCTCAATTGAGCGCTTGCCGTAACATTGATGAAACTTTTTTCCTTTCCTAAATTTGTTCCGTAGTTTAAGTCAATTTGAATGTTATTTCCATCATTTCCGCCAGTATGGTCGTTAGCATTTTTAGAAAAATGGCTTCCACCAAAAAGGTTTACTTCTAATTTTTTAGTGTCTTTTTTCATGTTGATGTTGATTACACCAGCAATAGCATCTGAGCCATATTGAGCTGAAGCTCCATCTCTTAATACTTCAATTTTTTCGATAGCAAAAGCGGGAATGGAATTTAAGTCGGTACCTACAGCTCCTCTACCAGGTGATCCATTGATGTTTACTAAAGAGGACGTATGACGTCGTTTTCCATTTAATAAAACTAAAACTTGGTCTGGTCCTAAACCTCTTAATTGTGCAGGGTCAATGTGATCTGTTCCATCAGCTACAGTGGTTGTATTAGATGTAAATGATGGCGCAACCATATTTAAAATCTGATTCAAATTCGTTTGAGCCCCTTGTGAAGCGATCTCTTTCATAGAAATCACATCAATAGGTACTGCAGATTCAGTGACTGTTCTGGTTGGATTTCTGGATCCGATTACGACAACATCTTGTAGTGTTTCGCCACTTCCCATTAAAGTAACGTTTAATGTAGTTCCGGTTACCTTCAGTGATTTAGTTTCTAATCCTACATAAGAAAATTGTAAAACGTCTCCAATTTCAGCGCTGATGGTATACGTTCCATCGATATCTGTTGTTGTTCCTTTTGTAGTTCCTTTTACGATAATTGTCACGCCAGGTAACGATTCTCCTTTTTCATCCACTACACGACCTTTGATAATCTCAGCAGTTGTATTTTGATTTAAAGTAGAGAAATATTCAGCATTCATTCCGGTGTTAGCAATACCTTCTTTTTGTAAAATAATTTGATTACTTACTTCGGTATAATTCATTTTTAATGGTTTCAAAATGCGAGTCAATACACTGGATAATGCTTCATTATTAGCATAAACACTCACTTTTTGATTCAATTGTGACATTCTCGAATTGTACGAAAATTTTACATGTGCCAATTTCTCAAGTTTTGACAAAGCAGTATCTAAGTTCAAATCGGTCACGGTAATAGTTACCTTTGTGTCCAGCTTTTTTTGACCTCTGATATTATTCGCAAATGTTATACTTGAAAATACAAGGGCTAAAACAAATTGAAATAAGGTTATTTTCATAATTCGAATTAGTAGTCGTTGTTTGAAGACGGTTTTTTTCATAATTTTGGTCTGTTTTTATTAATATTCGTTAGTTAGGGTATTGGTAGAACAAAGCAATTACTCTTTACAGAGAGTGAATTGATTTTAGTTAAGGCGTCGAGAATGTTACAGCATTTTCGGCGCTTTTTGTATTATATATTTTTATTCATAGGCAAGTTACTATTAATTACATCCATCGGATATAATACTAATTTGGTTACCATTCATTTCATAACTCGTATTGTTTCCAAGGCTTTTGCAAATAATTTTAAGCTTTTCAGGTAAAGGTTGATCTGTTAAAGATGTTGTCAGATAACAGTCTTTTAATTTGGATTGAGGAAAATCAATTTTCACTAAGTAGGCTTGTTCAATTGTTTTTAAAATTTGTGACACAGGAATATCGGTGAATTCAAATCCTAATTGCTCAATATTACTCTTCGAATTAATTAATAATTCATCTTGTGTAATATCAGTAATCTTTTTAAAACTTAAGTTTTTTCGAACGAATCGCAGTGCTTGATTGGGCAATAAAACAATCAGCTCGTCTTTTGAATTTGAGATTAATTCATTCGATCTTACTTTTACTTTTCCAGTCCGAACCACAACTTCTACATTTGGTTGATTAGCGTATGCTTTTATTTTGAAACTGGTTCCGACTACTTTTGTAACGATTTCATTCGCAAATACAAAAAATGGCTTTTTAGGATCTTTGCTAATTTCGAAAAAGCCTTCACCGGACAGGTACACTTTTCGTTCATTACCCGCAAATATTTTAGGATAACTTAATTTGCTGTTGGGTTGTAATAAAACAGAACTGCCATCGGATAATGTTATGATTTGTGGTTTGTCTGAATTATTCGTTTGCTCCACTAAGCCTTCTTCATTTTCATTGATAAGTTCGCTATAAGTTAGTGCGGAATCATTATCACTGTTGGTTTGATTGTACAACCATCCGGTTAAAAGGCTTAAAATCAAAACAGCCGCAACTCCGTTAAACCATCTTTTTCTCAAAAGCTTAAGAACTGGTTTTTCCTTTTTATTTTCTTCTACTCTTTCAATTTTTTTCCAAGTAGCTTCCAATGCATTTTGCACTTCATCCTTAGTTAAATTATCATTAGGCGCTTTCATTGCTAACAACCATAATCGAGCCTCTTCAACTAATTTAGCACGATTGGAATTTTCTAAGGTCCATTCTTCCCATTGGCGTTGATCATCATTGAAATGCACCCATAATCGGAATGATTCATCAGCTAAAAAGTGTTCTATTTCGGTATAATTAGTACGGTGTTGCATCAAAAAAAGGGTTACATTTAAATAGAGGACCTTTTTTTTAATTGATACTCACTAAATAGTGTTTTTTTTTAAATTATTTTTTCGAAGATTAAAATGTGAGCGAAACAAGCATTAAAATGCAGCAGATGTTTCCTTTCCAATCTTTGCGTAAGCTTAACAAAGCGCGGTGCAAAAGATTGTTTGCCGATTGATAATTAATATCCAATGTATCGGCAATTTGGTCTACGGTTAGTTCTTGTGTATAACGAAGGTATAAGGCTTCTTTTTGTCGAGAAGGCAAATCATTTATCAAATGATTGAGATGTGACACTTTAGAAGCTGTCGTTTCCTCTGAGATAAGTTCATGTTCAATTGAAAAATCAAATAAAAATTCTACCGTATCTATAGAACTGCTAAGGCGAAAAATCCGATCCCTTTCTTGTGATCTAGTTATACGCTTGCGAACACAGGCTAATAAATAGGCTTTTACAACCACTTTATCACTCAATTTGTCTCTATAAATCCAAATGTCAGTAAAAACATCTTGAACACAGTCTTGCACTTTTTCTGGAAAGGGAATAAAAGAATTTCCATAGCGTACTAAATGTGCATAATGTCTTTTGAAAAGTATGGAAAAAGCATTTTCATTCCCTTCTTTTAGACTGTTCCAAAGTGTGGAATCATCAAGTATTTCGGTGTGTGACAGTTGCTTTTTTACCATTTAGTTTAAATTAGAACATTGACTTTAAACACAAAAAATAATCTGAAAAAGAATAATTAATTTAGCTTTTTTAGTTTAAAAAGTTTAGTTTTCAGTTGCCTTTTTAATGCGTTGTAAAAGAAATTTCTTTATAATTAATTAAAGATTTCTTTATCAAATCTACGTAAAATTATGTTAAAATGATCTTTTACTCTTGAAAGTAGCAAGAAATACAACTATTTATGAATAACAGTATTTTTTTTTCGGTAAAGTAATTTTTTAGAAGTATAATTATCGATTTACTAATAGAAGTTTTTTAAGTGCTTCATTTTAAATCCATAATAGGAAGAAGTATAGGTACAGATTGATTTTCCAGACTATCAAGAATGATTGTTGGGATTGATTGCTTAAACTAAATAGGAGTTTTTATTCGAACTTCCAGGCTTTTTGTTGTGCTTCACTCAGGAAAGTCCAAGCTATTATTCGGCTTGTTTTTTGGCCTTGAGCCATATCAATTGTTTTAATTTCGACTGCACTTACTTTGTTTAGTGTTTTGTAAAGACTGGAAAGATTTTCTTTTTTAGATACCAAAGTGGTGAACCATAAACACTGCATCGGATATTTTGCACTTTCGTAAATCATTTGGGTCACGAAACCTAATTCGCCGCCTTCACACCACAATTCAGCATTGTGACCTCCAAAATTTAAAACAGGTTTAGTTACTTTGCTCTCGGCACTTCGGGATTCTAAATTATTGATTTTTCGAACTGTGCTTTTCGTAGCTTCCTCTTGTGAGGCATGAAAAGGAGGATTGCAAATGGTAAACGTAAATCGGTCTTCGGGAGTGATTATATTTTTAAAAATAAAACGAGATTCCGTTTGCTGTTGTAAACTAATGGCATCAATCAGTTTTGGATTTTCTTCAATGATGGCGCTACAATTTTCAATTGCTTTCAAATCGATATCGGTTCCTACAAAACTCCATCCATACGCTGAATTACCAATTATTGGATAAATGCAATTGGCACCTACACCAATGTCTAAACCTTGAACGGTTTCTCCTTCAGGAATGATTCCGTTGTTGCTGGAAGCTAATAAATCTGCTATATAATGAATGTAATCCGCTCTTCCTGGAATCGGTGGACAAAGATAATTTGCTGGAATATCCCAGTTTTGAATGTCGTAATGAGATAACAATAATGCTTTGTTAAGCGACTTTACTGCATCAGGATTACTAAAATCAATTGTCTCTATATTATGTTCATTTATAGAAACAAAAAGCTGCAATTCAGGAGATTTTTCTATTAATTGCTCAAAATTATATCCAAATCTATCCAGGTTTCTCGGATGTAAATTAGTTTTTTCGGTAATCGTTTTTGCTTTCATTTTCTATATTTCGGTGCAAAGATAGGCATAACTATTTTGTAAAAGTATAAAGACGACTTTGACCCATTAAACATATGAAAAATAAATCATAAAATCAGAACCTTGCGTATTTTTCGAAAACTAAAAACGGTTACTTTTATAAAAAATACAACTAGAATGACTTTTATGCCCGCTTCATTTCATTTCAAAAAGAGATACATAGTGTACAGTTTAATGTTTTTGTATATCGTAATATGTCAATCCTGTATGACGATGCGATATTCAGATAAGGAAACGACAAAATTTTTCGCTGGCTCTAAAACAGAATTTCAGGATAAAACAGTTGTTTTTGAAGGTTATAAAGTACATTATGTAGCAACTGGAAATGCGCAAAACCCAACTTTGTTTTTTATTCATGGGTCGCCTGGAAGTTGGAATGCTTTCAAAGAATATCTTCAGGATACTTTATTGCTCAAAAAATACTGAATGATTGCTATTGACCGTCCGGGTTTTGGATACAGTGATTTTGGTGAAGCTCAAAATTTAAAGGTACAGTCTCAAAGAATATCTGAATTCATCAAAAAAATCGATAATAAAAAGCCATTAATTTTAGTAGGGCATTCCGTTGGCGGACCTGTTGTGGCTCAGTTAGCCGTGGATAATCCGTCTTGGTACAAACGATTGGTGATATTGGCTGGATCATTGGACCCGAAAGCGGAGAACCCAGAAAAATGGAGAACGGTTATCAAGGCATCGCCTTTGCGGTATTTGATTCCTGGAGCATTACGCCCGTCCAATGATGAATTGTGGTGGTTGAAAAAGGATTTAGTTTATTTAGAACCAGAGCTGAAAAAAATCACTTGTGATGTCACCATTATTCATGGAACAAAAGATGCTTTGGTACCATACAGTAATGTTGCCTTTATGCAAAAAAAAGTTTACCAATGCTAAATCAATCGATACGATAACGATAGAGAAAGCCAATCATTTTATTCCTTGGAGTCATTATGAGATTGTGAGAAATGTATTGTTGGATATACAATAAATGTTTAGTCCATGCATTCCATCATCAATAAATCGCCTTCATTATGTTCTATTGTTACGATGCCGTCTTTGATTACGTGATTGCTGCTTCCGGTTCTGTAACCAATGGTCAAACTGTCATCTTTCAATGGATAAAATAAATTATCCGAATGGATTCCTGTAACGTGACCGATAGGAATTAATGAAATAGGAGTGTTCGCTGTATACCATTTTTCGAATTTCTTGGGCAATAAAAAGACTTTTGAATGATCGTCCAGAATGACAATTTTCAATAGATTTCTGTATCTCGTGATGTTAGTCAGATTTGTAATCGTGTGATCTGCTCTTCGTCCGGTGGCCCAAACTACGTTTACGGCAGGAATTTTTCGTTCGATTAAATAGTCAAAAGCCTTCTCTAAATCGGTTTTATTTTGATCTGGCGTATGAATAATTTCAATTGGATATTGAGTCGTTTTATAAATTTCAGGATCAAATCCTCTATCAAAATCTCCTAAAAGCACATCGACTTTGATGTCTAATTCCATTACGCGAACCATAGCCGAATCCAATACCACCACAAGCGGTGACCATTCCAGTAATTGACTTAATAATTCCAGATTACAGGAAGCGCCGTTGGCAATGATTAAAGCGGGTTCTTGGTCGTCGCGAACGATATGGTGTGAAGACATGAGGATTGTAGATTTAAGAAATGTGAATTAAGATTTTAGATTTTGGCAATCGATAATAGAATAGATTGTAGGCTGTAAAGTTAGTTAAAATATGTAAACTGGAAACTGCGACTGAACTTTAGCCCAGATGGCAATGAAAACCAAAACAGGTTGTAAACTTTAGTTTTCTGGCTGTAGAAGAGCGACCAAAGGAAGCTCCTTATACAGACTGGAAAACTGTTTAGAACCTGTTTTTGGTTGTAATGAACAGCTGGATTAGCTCCTAATTATTCAATCGTATAATTTCTAACATCGATTTCACTTAGGGAGAAATAGCCCAAAGGATAATTAGCCGAATTAGTGGTGTTGATAACATTTCCTCTCACGGTTGCCGGTGGAGATTGAAAGGGTCCACCGCCATTATTTCCGGCAATACTGACTAAAACACTCATGTAATTATAGTAGGTTTTTGAAATTCCGAAGTGCGTTACCTCAATTTTATCGTCTTTTTTTAATTCATCATTTTGCGAAATACTAAAAAATTCGTTTCCGTTGAAAAACTCATCCTGATCCACATAAAAATTTGATTTTACCTGATTGGAATATACATATTTGTAAAGATAATAATTAGGCTCACCAGCTGGATCTTGGTAAAATGTTTTAATTTCTTTTTCGTTGCCTGTAAAACCACCTTGGTTGTTTTGAACAATTTTAGTAATGGCCGTAACAGGTTTCAAGGTTTCGGTTGCAGTGTACGTATTACCATTGCTGATAACCGTCAGCGTGTAGGTTTCGTTTATAAGCGGAATAAAAGTAGCGCACGTATATTCACCGGTATTCGCAATTTCCGAAAAAGTAAAAACCAGATTAGTGCTATTTTTTATGGAAACTGTTGCTCCAGAAACTTTTGGAATTTCAGTGCTATAAAATCCTGTTGTAGTAGTCAATTTTATTTTTTGTTGATTTCCCACAGTTCCTTTTTTCCAATTAATAGCTGCTTCAATAACCAGTTTTGGTGGCGCATTGTCTAAATCTACTTCAATAACCTCTTCGCAACTGGTTGAAAAAATAGCTATTAAAAGTATGAGATATAGTGTTATTTTTTTCATAATTTCATGTTTTTATTTTGTTCTCTTTTGAAAGACTATCCTTAGAATTTAAAGTTATAACTCACTGCTGGAACTATACCAAAAATAGAAGTTTTTATGGCTTCATTGCTACCAGTATCAGCATTTTGTCTGAAATTGATTGAAGCAGCATTTTTTCGATTGTACAAATTGTAAATGCTAAAAACCCATTCGCCTTTCCATTCTCTATTTTTATTTTTGCTGGGCGTTAAAGTGGCAGCAATGTCAAGATGGTGGTACGCTGGAAGCCGATTTTCATTTCTCAGTCCGTAACTAGGTACATTGATTCCTAGGTATTCATATTGTCCAACAGGATAGGTCACGGGTTGTCCCGTTTGCAAAGCAAAATTAGCTCCAAAAGACCATTTTTCGTTTAAATTATACGATGTGGTTACCGCAACATTATGCAGTTTATCATACACTGAATTGTACCATTGCCCGTTGTTGATCCCGGTTTCTATTGGGGTTCTTCCTGGAGTTTGTTGCTCTGATTTGGATAATGTGTACGAAATCCAGCCATTAAATTTTCCTTCGTTTTTTCGGAACATGATTTCTAAACCATACGATCTTAATTGACCGTTTAGGATTATTTGCTCGATGGCTTTATTGGCAATCAAATTAGCACCATCAATATAATCCAATCGGTTTTGAACTTCTTTATAATAGGTTTCAACTTCAAGGGAATACATGTCATCGTTGAAGTTTTTAAAGTAACCCAAAGCGACTTGATCGGCAATTTGAGGTTTGATAAAACGATCACTTGGCGTCCAGACATCAAGCGGAGTAGGCGATGAGGTATTCGAAATCAGTTGCAGATATTGCACCATTCTGTTGTAACTTGCTTTGATCGATTGGTCGTCGTTGATTTGATACGCCAAAGAAAATCGAGGTTCCAGATAATTATAGCTCTTCATCACTTTGTTACGGTCGTAGAATTTGGTGCCAATTGGAGTTGCTTTTTCATAAATCTGTAAATCTGAATTAAAGAGCACCGGATTGTCATTTTCATAAATATTCACCGTAGATTGTCCTAAACGGTAAAACATACTGTAACGTAATCCGTAAGATAATGCTATTCTATCGGAGATTTCGTGGTCCGCATTGATGTAAACTGCAGGTTCGAAAGCATATTTTTTATCCAATTGGTCAAAGTTAATTCCGGAGTCCGCATCTGATGGTCTGATGGTTCCAGGATTGAACTCGTAATAGATTCCGTTTAGCCCGTAATTCAATTTGAATTTATCTGAAATATAATTCTTAAAATCGTATTTGACATTATAATTTTTGATGCCCGAATCCCATTTGAAACCAACAAAATCCAAATCTAAACCATAATAATAATCGCTGTAAATAAGCGATAAATTCGAAAATAATTTTTCAGAAAATAAGTGGTTCCAGCGCAGGTTTACCGTGGCATTCCCATAAATATTGGTAAAGCTTTTATTTAAGCTAAAAACATCCCTACCAAAGTAACCAGATAAGTATAAGCTGTTGTTGGTGTCTAATTTATAGCTCAATTTAGTATTCAAATCATAAAAATAAACAGAGTTGTTTTTTTGTTCTTCGGAAAGCTTAAGGAATAAATGTCCATACGAACTTCTGCCGCCAATAAGGAACGAACCTTTGTCTTTTACCAAAGGTCCTTCGGCCAAAATCCTACTGGAAATTAATCCAATTCCGCCATTTACATGAAAACTTTTACTGTTACCATCTTTTTGATAAATATCCAAAACAGATGATGCTCTTCCGCCATAACGTGCTGGAATTCCACCTTTGTATAATTTTAAATCTTTGATAGCATCCGGATTAAAAACAGAGAAAAATCCAAAAACATGCGATGAATTAAAGATCGTTGCTTCGTCTAATAAAATCAAATTTTGGTCGGCTCCACCACCACGAACATTGAAGCCAGAGGCGCCTTCGCCTGCATTAGTAACTCCGGGTAGTAATAAAATTGATTTTAAAACATCGACTTCTCCCAAAACGACAGGCATTTTTTTGATAGCTGAAATAGAAAGTTTGTTGACACTCATTTCGGGTTTCTTGATGTCAATTTTTGTTTTATTGTCTGTAATGATTACTTCTTGTAAAGCCGTTTCATTGCTAAATAAATTAAAATTATTTTTTATATTTTGGTTCAAAGCGATCGATTCTTCAATGGTTTGATAGCCCAAATAACTTATTTGAACGGTATAGTTTCCTTTTGGTATCGTAATGGAGAAAAATCCGTATTCATTTGTTGTTACGCCAGTTTTTAACGCTGGAATTACAACGTTGACACCTATTAAAGTTTCATTGCTATTGGCGTCTATAATAGTTCCACTTAGCGTAAATTTTTCTTGAGCGAAACCCGAGAGCACGGACAGTAATACAACTAAAAAGGTAATAATTTTCTTTGGAGTCATTGTTTAAATTTTATCGAAATGAAAAAACGCAAAGTACACTAAATTGAATAGTAATTGTCATATAACAATTGTTAAGGTATTGCTAATATAAAAAAAAGACAACCGTTTCGGGTTGTCTTTTAAATATATATAGCAGAAAATAATTAGGCTAGTTTAGCATCTAAATTTTCTTGGATAGCTGCCAAAAAAGCCTCCGTAGTCAAATAGTCTGCTGCAGTCAAACCTTCTGGTTTTACTAACATGGCTAAATCTTTAGTCATTTTTCCACTTTCAACAGTATCAATACAAACTTGTTCTAGTGCATGACAAAAATCAATTAAGGCTTGGTTTTCGTCTAATTTACCTCTGTGTTCCAATCCTCTTGTCCAGGCAAAAATAGATGCAATTGGGTTCGTTGAAGTTGCTTTCCCTTGCTGGTGCTGTCTAAAGTGACGCGTTACTGTTCCATGAGCTGCTTCTGCTTCTAATGTTTTTCCATCAGGAGTTACTAAAACAGAAGTCATTAGACCTAAAGAACCAAAACCTTGTGCAACAGTATCGGATTGTACATCACCATCGTAGTTTTTACAAGCCCAAACAAATCCACCACTCCATTTCATTACAGACGCAACCATGTCATCAATCAATCTGTGTTCGTAAGTAATACCTGCTTCAACAAATTGTGCTTTGTAGCTCGATTGGTATACTTCTTCAAAAATATCTTTGAAACGACCATCATAGGCTTTCAAAATTGTATTTTTTGTAGAAAGATACAAAGGCCATTTTTTTGTCAATGCCATTTGAAATGAAGAATGTGCAAAACCGTAAATACTTTCATCAGTATTGTACATAGCCATTGCAACTCCGTCTCCTTTATAATCGTATACTTCCCAAGTTTGAGTTTCTCCTTCTTCAGGCACAAAAGTCATGGTTAGTTTTCCTTTTCCTTTGATGACAGTATCAGTAGCTTTGTATTGATCTCCAAAAGCATGACGGCCAATAACAATAGGTTGTGTCCAGCCAGGTACTAAACGTGGTACATTTTTCATGATAATTGGTTCACGGAAAACGGTTCCACCTACAATATTACGGATGGTTCCGTTTGGAGATTTCCACATTTTTTTTAAACCAAATTCTTTAACGCGGTCTTCATCTGGGGTAATGGTGGCACATTTTATACCAACATTGTATTTTTTTATTGCTTCAGCAGAATCAATTGTGATTTGATCATTGGTAGCATCTCTGCTCTCCATTCCTAAATCATAATATTTAATATCTAAGTCTAAATAAGGAAGAATTAATTTTTCTTTAATAAAAGACCAAATAATTCGTGTCATTTCATCTCCATCCAATTCTACAATTGGATTGGCTACTTTAATTTTTGTCATAATGTATTGCTATATGTAATTCTTATTTTTAAACGTGGCTACAAAGGTAATAAAACGATATCGTAAAAGAAAATGCGTTTTCATTAAGTTTTTAGTAGTATAAATTGAATTATGGAATTAGTATTATTGCGAATCTAAATTGCGAATATGAAAATGAATTTCCTTATAAATTATCAAATAAGAGCTATCAAAATTCTTTTGTTTTAGTTAAAATCTACTGAATAATGATTGTTACTTTGGGTTTAAACCAAAAAAAAGTCCCAACAGTGTTGGGACTTTTATAGTAAAGAGATAGTGACTATCTTCTTTTGTCTTTAATCTTAGCTTTTTTACCAGTAAGTTCTCTGAAGTAGAAAATTCTAGCTCTACGAACTGCACCTTTTTTGTTGATTTCAATTTTCTGTAAAGCTGGCAAGTTAACTGGAAAGATACGCTCTACTCCAATAGCACCTGACATTTTACGAATTGTGAAAGTTTCTGTATTAGCAGAACCTCTTCTTTGGATAACAACTCCTTTGAAAAACTGTGTTCTAGTTTTTTCACCCTCTCTAATTTCGTAGAAAACTGTGATAGTGTCTCCAGCTGCAAAAACTGGGAATTCTTTTCTTGTTACGAATTCGTCTTGAACGAATTTCATTAAATCTGCCATGATATTTTTAATTATGGGTTGCATTAAATCAACATTCACGGATCTCGCCAGAGGTTAAACTAATGTGGGCGCAAAAGTAAATAAAAAAGTTTAAAGTTTAAAGTTTTTCTTGTTTAAAGTTTAGAAGTTCTTGAATACCAACTTTAAACCTGAAACTTTAAACCTGAAATAAATTTTTTACTCCTCCAATAAATCCGGTCTTCTGTTCTTAGTATGTTCGTAGGCCATATCCTCACGCCATTTGTCTATTTTAGCAAAATTCCCTGAGGTTAAAACCTCTGGAACTTTCCATCCGTTATAATCTGCTGGGCGTGTGTATATAGGTCCTGACAATAATCCGTCTTGAAAACTATCCGTCAATGCTGAGGTTTCGTCACTCAAAACTCCTGGAATCAATCGGATTAAAGCGTCTGATAATACCAAAGCTCCTAATTCACCGCCACTCAATACATAATCACCAATTGATATTTCTTTGGTAATAAAATGATCGCGTACGCGTTGATCCACCCCTTTATAATGTCCGCAAAGGATAATAATATTTTCATACATTGACATGGTGTTCGCCATTTTTTGGTTCAAGGTTTCCCCATCTGGCGACATATAAATGATTTCATCGTAGGTTCTTTCGCTTTTCAAATGTGTAATACAGGCATCAATAGGTTGCACCGTCATCACCATTCCTGCACCACCACCATAGGGATAATCATCCACACTTTTTTGTCTGTTGGTCGTATAATCCCGCAGATTATGGAAATGAACTTCCACCAATCCTTTATCAATAGCACGTTTCATAATCGAAGCCTCAAACGGACTTCTCAATAATTCTGGGAGAACAGTAACAATATCAATGCGCATAATTTTTCTTAAAAAGGTTCTAAGTCGCAAAGGTACAAAGATGCGGAGGTTTTCAAATAACCAAATACCCAATTCAACTATTAAACTTTTCTTTCGGAGCTTTTTCCAGCTTTACACGCTATCTTTTCTTGCTTAAAGAAAGCAAGAAAAGGATGTTGTCTCAATCTGGGCTAGGGTTTAGTCGAATTAGAACATTTTCGTTATTACAAAGACTTAGGGAGCATAGCACCACAAACAAAAGCTGCTATGACTAATGTAGAGATTTGTATTGTTTTGGTAAATCTTAAAGTATTCTAAATTGTATTGATTTACAATTTTTTATTTCTGAATTTTGATATTCAATGAATGATGATGAAAAATAAAATTCGAGTTTTAGGAAGTCTAACACTGCTCTCGGCAAGTCTGTTGGTTATGAATTCCTGCAGTTCTATGCCTAAGGGAGCAAAGGTAATTCAAGATTTTGAGAAAGATAAATACTTAGGAAATTGGTACGAAATTGCACGGCTGGATTTTATCTTTGAAAAAAATTTAAACAATACAACCGCTGAATATTCATTAAACGAGGATGGAACGATTCAGGTGGTAAATCGAGGGTATAATTACATAAAGAACAAAGATGTAGCATCTACAGGCAAAGTGAAGTTTGCAGGTGATGCAAAGGAAGGGAAATTAAAAGTTTCTTTTTTTGGACCATTTTATTCGGGATATAACATTATTGGACTTGATTCGGACTATAAATATGCTTTGGTTGCAGGTAAAAGTCTGAAATATCTGTGGTTGCTTTCGCGGGATAAAACAATGCCACAAGAGGTAAAAGAAGCATATTTAAAAACGGCGAAAGATCTTGGCTACAAGACTTCCGAACTTATTTGGGTAAAACACAATTAGTTTCTACAAATAGAAGAGGGGGATGATTTACAGTCTTTTTTGCCAAAATGGCTCAGTAACAATCACTAAAAAATGGTCTTCCATTAACTGAATCCATTTAGTGAGAATTTTCAAATTGTCTAATTTAATTCGTAAATTTGCGCTTTAACAAAAATTAAAAAAAATGGAAAACGGAATATATGCTAAATTCAACACCACAAAAGGTGCTATTTTAGTAAAACTTACACACGATTTGACTCCAGGAACAGTTGGAAACTTCGTAGGATTGGCGGAAGGAAACATAGAAAATAAAGTAAAACCACAAGGGGTTAAATTTTATGATGGATTAAAATTCCACCGTGTAATTCCTAATTTTATGATTCAAGGGGGTTGTCCTCAAGGAACAGGAACTGGAGATCCAGGATATAAATTTGATGATGAATTTCACCCAAGTTTGAAACACAACCGTCCGGGAGTTTTAGCAATGGCTAACTCAGGACCTGGGACAAACGGTTCACAATTTTATATTACGCACATTCCAACGGATTGGTTGGATAACAAACATACCGTTTTTGGTCATGTGGTAGAAGGTCAAGATATTGTTGATGCTGTTGAGCAAGGAGATGTTTTAGAATCTTTAGAAATTATCAAAGAAGGTGAAGAAGCTAAAAATTGGAATGCAATTGAAGCATTTATCACATTCAAAGGATCTCGTAACAAACGTGATGCTGCTGTAAAAGCAGAAGTGGAAGCAGCGATGGAAAAATTAGCAGCTGGTTTTGAAAAAACAGAAAGCGGTTTGCGTTACCAATTCATCCAAAGAGGTGAAGGTAAAAAAGCAGAAAGTGGAAAAACAGTGGCTGTTCACTATGAAGGTTCTCTAGAAAATGGTAAAGTTTTTGACTCTTCTTATCCAAGAAAAAAACCAATTGAATTTAAATTAGGTCAAGGTCAGGTTATTGAAGGTTGGGATGAAGGAATCGCTCTATTGCGTGTAGGCGATAAAGCCCGTTTTGTGATCCCATCGGATTTAGGATATGGATCTCGTGGTGCTGGTGGAGCAATTCCACCAAATGCTACTTTGATTTTTGACGTAGAATTAATGGAAGTTAAATAGGTAAAACTGTTTATAGAATTACAAAATCCCATTCGCCGCGGCGAATGGGATTTTTTTTGCAATTCAGAAATTTTGGTTTGTCAAATCGGTTGCGGTGTACGCTATGAATTTAAAAATTCAATTAAATCACTATTTAATTTGTCTTTTTCAATGTAAAACAACCCATGAGGGGCTCCTTCATAAATGATAAATTTATTGTCTGGAATCAGTTTTGTCGCTATCTCAGAAGTTATTTCAATAGGGACAGTTTTGTCCTCATCCCCATGAATAATTAAGGTAGGAACATTCACGGATGCCATTTCTCCTCGAAAATCAGTAGAGGAAAATGACTTGGCACATTCTAAAGTCGCACGAGGTGAAGCAAAAGAACACAGCATTCTATAATAATCCAACAAAGGAGTGCTTATAGGTTGGCTGATAAAACTTACCCCAAAAAACGTTTTTCCAAAATTATCTAGAAAACCAATGCGGTCGGCCTTAATTTGCTCTGCCATTCCATCATACTTTTCTTGTGGAACACCGTTAGGATTGGAGTCCGTTTGCAATTGAAACGGGGTCACTGACGATATAAGTACCGCTTTTGAAACGCCTTTCCCACCATGACGACTGAAATAGCGTACCACTTCGCCACCGCCCATTGAAAAGCCAACAAGTGCGGCTTCTTCCAAATTCAATTGCTCGATAATGGCTGCTAAATCATCCGTTAAAGTGTCATAATCATAACCGTCCCAAGGTTGAGAAGATTTCCCAAAGCCACGACGGTCATACGCAATAACTCTAAAGTTATTTTGAACTAAAGTGTCAATTTGGTATTCCCACATTTCATTAGATAAAGGCCATCCATGTATAAGGATAACGGGTTTACCTTGTCCATAATCTTTTACATATAATTTTACATTTGGTGCTGTTTCAATATACATATCTATTCCAGTTCTTGTTTCATCCTGAATATTTTTTTTGCGCAATTCACTGTTTTTCATTTCCATACTAGTTATTATTTATATGCGGAATTAATATTAGTTTTGTAAAAGTAGACGGATGCTATGAAAATAGCTTTATAGAATTAGTGTAAATAGTTGTAAAATTTATAGGTTTGTTATTATGTCCTAATATTTAATAAATTAATTATGGAAAACATCAGCTGGCCGGAATTTGAGAAAGTAGAAATGCGTGTGGGAACTATAATGGAAGTGCATGATTTTCCAGAGGCCAGAAAGCCAGCTTATCACCTTACAATCGATTTTGGTTCTGATCTTGGAATTAGAAAAACATCTGCACAAATTACGAAAAGATATCAAAAAGAAGATTTAATGAATCGTCAAATCGTAGCCGTGGTTAATTTTCCTAAAAAACAAATTGGGAAATTCATGAGTGAATGCTTGGTACTTGGCGCGGTAGGAGAGCCAGGCGATGTGATTTTACTGGCTCCTGATTTTAAGATTGATAATGGTTTGCGAATAGGATAATTTAAGTTTCAAAAGTACTTGTTTTATTGGCTTCTAAAGTTTCGTATTTATTATGGATGGCTAATATTATTACTCCAAATAAAACGGCAGTAACAATCAGGATTGTATTCAGAATTCCTTCTGTACCAAAAGAAAGTTTTATCAGTATTGTCGAAATTATAAAACCCGAATTTCGGATGACTCTATTAAATTTATCCGATAAAAAAAAGGAGAATAAGAGTAAAAGAACTTCTACCAATATCAAAACTGTAAAAAATTTATCGAAGAATATTTTATTGATATCTTTTATTTTATCTACGATTTGCGTTAGTGAAAAGAAACTTTCATAAATCCAATGTCCTAGACTATAAAGCGATAGCACAACAAAAATGGGAATGAGCACAATCGCAAAAATGTTTTTAAGTTTTATAAATTTATTTACATCTAACGTTTTTTGAATTTTAGATTGGTTGATCTCATTTTTTCTGTTGAGGTTGTAAAAAACAAAAATTAAGAAGAATAAAAGTATAGTTGCTATAATGTCAAGCGTAAAATTCACATTCGTTTTTACAGTGAACCAGCTGGAGTTAATTTCTAATTTAGTTAAGTCTTTAAATATTCTACGAATAATAATTAATGTTATAATTTCATATTGTTTGCCTATATAGATTGTTGTTGATTTAGGTAAATAATAGACTAAAAGATACACTTCGTATATCAATATAAAGGAAAAAGGAGTATAAATGGCAGAGATTGGATTACTCAACAATTTCGAATAATCATTGACCAAAATAATTTCAAGATCAACCAATGCTATAACTAGCAAATGAAGTAAATAGCTAATTATAGCTACAGAGATAAAAAACTTTTCGGTTGTTTTCTTTGTCTTTTCAGATAAAAGAGCGGTATATAAAAAGCTAAACAATGATTTGGTTTCTGTCATTTGAGTTATATATATAGTAAACGTAATCAAAAAAGCCTGGAACTCATTTGAATTTCAGGCTTTTAACTTTCGTTTAAGCGTCTTTTAGCCATTAAATATCATCAAAATCGATATCCGTAAAACTAGATGTTTGTGGTAGGATCTCATCATCTGATTTTTCAGAGGCATATTCTTTTTTGAAATCTTTTTGGTGTCTTTCTGAAATTACCTCTTCGCCTTTATGGTTCAAAACGTAAGAAGTCATATCTCCTAAAATCTCAGCAAAAGCAGCAAAATCCTCCTTGTATAAATAGATTTTATGTTTTTTGAAGTGGAATGATCCATCTTCCTCAGTAAATTTCTTGCTTTCGGTAATGGTAATGTAATAATCATCTGCTTTTGTAGCTCTCACATCAAAGAAGTAGGTTCTTCGTCCAGCTCGTAAAACTTTAGAAAATATCTCTTCTTTTTCTAACATGTCATGTTCTCTCATAATCCTTTCTGTCAATTTATGGTTGTTAACTAGTTTCCAAAAATCTACAAAAAATATGTATTACACAACAATTAAAGCATTTCTTTTTCTGAAAGTTGTTTCAAGTACAAAGCGGCGTAATATCCTTCCTGATTTATCAATTGATTATGAGAACCTTGTTGTATAATTTGGCCTTTATCAATGATAATAATTCGGTCTGCGTTTTTAGCCGAAGAAACGCGATGACTAACAATAATAGTTGTTTTGTCTTTGCATATTTCATGCAAGTTGTTTAGTATCTCTTCTTCGGTTTGGGTATCCACAGCGGATAAGCAATCGTCAAATAGCAAAATCGGAGGATTCTTAATGATGGCTCTCGCAATAGAAACTCTTTGCTTTTGACCGCCAGAAAGGGTAATTCCCCTTTCGCCCAAAACTGTTTCGTATTGTTTACTGAAGCCCATTATATTATCATGAACAACAGCACTTTTAGCAGCAGATTTTACTTCTTCTTCTGTAGCATTTTCTTTTCCGAACATAATATTGTTCTTGATACTGTCTGAAAATAAAAAGGCATCTTGCGGTACAATCCCAATACTGTTGCGTAAATCAAAAAGATTGATGGTGCTTATTTCATTTTTATCAATATTTATTTTTCCTTCTGAAACATCGTACATTCTTGAAATTAGGGATAAAATGGTAGATTTTCCTGAACCTGTTTTGCCTAGGATAGCTAAAGTTTCTCCCTTTTGTACGGTGAAAGATATGTTTTGAAGCGCTTTGATATTGGTGTCTTCATAGGTGTAACTTACATTTTCAAAAGAAATAGTTCCTTCTATTACCGATTTGTTTTCGTTTTTATTTTTTATTTCTGGTTCTATTTTTAGAAATTCATTAAGCCTTTTCTGCGACGCTTCTGCTTCTTGAACCATAGACGAAACCCAACCTAATGATGCTACAGGCCAAGTAAGCATATTGACATACAATATAAATTCAGCGATGGTTCCAATGCTTTTAATGGTGCCATCGATATACATTAAACCACCAAAATAAATGACCACTAAGTTACTGATTCCTATTAGAGCCAACATTAATGGACCAAATAAAGACTGTACTTTGGCCAAATTCAAGCTTTTACTTTTGCTTTCATTCGCTAAATTAACCATGTTGTTTTGATGTTGATCCTCCAAAGAATACGCTTTTATCACGCGGATTCCAGAGAATATTTCTTGTGAAAAACTGGAAACTTTGGATAAATATTGTTGAAAAATGGTGCTTCTTACATTGATTTCTGAACTTAGCTTGAAAATAGCATACGATAAAAGCGGTAAGGGCAAGAGTGTGTACAATGTTAATGTAGGCGAGACATTATACATGTAAACAATAACAATAGCAAAACGGATAACCGTGTTTATGGTATACATTACTGCTGGACCAACGTACATTCTCACTTTTGAAACGTCTTCGCTGATTCGGTTCATTAAATCTCCTGTCCGATTTTGCTTGTAAAAATTTTGAGAAAGATTTTCATATTGGCGGAATACTTCGTTTTTTAGGTCAAATTCAATATGGCGCGACATCACAATTAGAGTTTGTCGCATCAAAAAAGTAAGGAAACCCGCAATGATCGTTGTGGCAATAATCAGTAAAATATTCGAAATTAATTCTTGATGAATCATGGATTTGGCCACGGTTTTATCTTTGGCGAAAGCTTCAATAACCTTAAATGATTTGCTGATCAACTTAGGAGTGAACAACATAAAAATCTGAGCTATAATCGTAAAAACGATTCCGAGTAGAAAACTGTATTTGTATTTGACGAAGTATTTGTTTAAATAACGTAATTCTTTCATTTTTTTAATATATTCTGTGTTGAAATGATTTTATTTTTAGGATAAAATTTTATTTTTAATAATTTAAAGGCTTAACTTTTACTTGTAAATCTTGCTAATTTGGTGATTTTTTAACAAAGCATTCATATATGTTTATATTTTGTGTAAATTTGGATTGTCTTTTTGACAAATTCATAATTTATCACTATTAAAACTTACACTATGAATGCAGCTTTCACAACTGGCAAGGAACTTCAAAAAATGGATCCCGTTTTTGGCCAATTATCATTTGATGATCACGAACAAATTGTATTTTGCAACGACAAAGATACAGGTTTAAAAGCAATTATTGGTATTCATAATTCGGTTATGGGTCCTGCTTTAGGCGGAACACGAATGTATAATTACGCAAACGAATGGGAAGCATTAAATGATGTTTTGCGTCTGTCGCGGGGAATGACTTTTAAGGCAGCAATCACAGGATTGAATATTGGTGGAGGTAAAGCAGTTATTATTGGTGATGCCAAAACACAGAAAACACCAGAGTTGATGCGTAAGTTTGGTGAATTTGTACATTCTTTAAGCGGAAGATATATTACTGCTGAAGATGTAGGAATGGAAACCGCAGATATGGATATCGTTAGAGATGTAACGCCTTATGTTACAGGAATTTCTGAATCTAGAGGTGGTTCTGGAAATCCATCTCCAATTACGGCTTATGGAGTGTATTTAGGAATGAAAGCAGCTGCTAAACAACAATTTGGTTCGGATGTTTTAAGCGGTAAGAAAGTATTGGTTCAAGGAATTGGTCACGTTGGTGAAACTTTAGTTGATTATTTAACCAAAGAAGGAGCAATCGTTACTATTGCTGATATCAATGAAGAAAAATTGAATGAAGTAGGAACGAAGTACAATGCAGAAATTTTCAGAGGGGAAGATTTATATAGCGCAGATGTAGATATTTATGCGCCTTGTGCTATGGGAGCTACGTTAAATGACGCTACTGTTTATAAAATTAAAGCAAAAGTTATTGCTGGTGCAGCTAACAATCAGTTGGCAGATGAAAATGTGCATGGAGCAATCCTACAAGAAAGAGGCATTTTATATGCTCCTGATTTCTTAATTAATGCGGGTGGAATTATTAATGTTTATGCGGAATTAGCACATTATGACAAAGCTGAAATTATGCGTAAGACGGAAAATATTTATAACACAACTCTAGAGATATTTGATTTTGCTCTTGCTAATAAAATCACACCGCACCACGCCGCTTTGACGATTGCTCAAAATCGAATCAATCAAAGAAAATTGGAGAATAGCAAAAAGTAATTTTAACTGTTCCATAATCCGTATTCAGTGTTCATTTCGTCTTGATCGATGCATACGGATTATGGAATACTTTTAAAATAAGCGATTATATATTTTATTTTAAAAAAGTAAAGACTTATTTTTGCAGGCTAATTAATAAAAGTTCTTACAAGGTGGTAAATAGAAGGCACATTCGCGTTAAAGTCATGCAATCCATTTATGCGATGCATCAAAGCGGTTCAGATAATTTAGAAAAAGAAGAGAAATTTCTTTTTTACAGTATCGACAATATTCAAGATTTATACCTAATCATGCTTTCTTCGCTGATTGAGATTTGTAAAACAGAAACAATCTTTTTGCATAAATCAAGTCTAAAGCATCTTGCAACTGCTGAGGAACGTAAGCCCAACGAGAAATTCATTAAAAACAGGATTTTTCAAATTCTTTCCGAAAACAACTCATTAAGTATTGCACTGGAAAACCGTAAAATTAATAATTGGACTTTAAACGACGATTATATTTTATTGCTTTTGAATGCGATAAAAGCAAGTAGTTTGTATGCCGATTACATGAGTAATGCAGTAAATACATTTGAAGAAGACCGACAATTTATTGTTGATTTGTTTATGGAGGTTATTGTTCCTAATGAAAAATTATACGACTATTTAGAAGATGATAAGTTGACTTGGGTTGATGATATTCCATTAGTGAATACGCATATCATCAAGCAATTGAAAGCGATTAAACCAGGTGAAGATGACAATTTTAGAGTACCAAAATTGTATAAAGACAATGAAGACAAGGATTTTGTAAAAGACTTGTTTCGAAAAACGGTTTTAAATGAAACTGAATTGGCAAAGGAATATCTAGATAAAACGCCCAACTGGGACAGTGATAGAATTGCTGAAATTGATACGATTATCCTTAAAATGGCAATTTGTGAATTCTTGAAATTCCCGTCCATTCCAATAAAAGTTACTCTTAATGAATATTTAGAAGTCGCTAAGGAATATTCTACACCAAAAAGTAGTATTTTTATCAATGGAATTTTAGATAATTTAGTAAAAGAGCTGCAAACCAACAAGAGAATCATCAAAGCTGGTCGTGGTTTAATGTAATAATTAACAAATAAAAAGAGAATTAAAATTATGGAACAATTAACTCAATTTGCACCGTTTATATTAATGTTTGTGGTGATCTATTTCTTTATGATCAGACCACAACAAAAAAGAGCTAAAAACGAAAAAGAATTTGAAAGTACGTTAAAAGTAGGTGATAAAATCATTACTAAAAGCGGTCTTCACGGAAAAGTTTCGGAATTAGCGGATACAACTGTTGTTGTAGAAACGATGTCAGGAAAATTAAAAATGGAGCGCTCTGCAATCTCTATGGAAATGAGTGCTGCATTGAACAAAAAATAATTCACTCCTTCTTATCAATATAAAAGTCCCAATCCGATTTTCGGTTTGGGACTTTTTTTATGTAAAAAACAATCCTATTATTTCTTATTCTTTTTATTCTTCTTTGCTTTTTTAGATTTTGCCTTGGCTTTTTTTGCTTTTATCTTGGCTTTAACTTTTGCTTTCTTCGCTTTGTCTTTTTTAGCTTTTTTTGCCTTTTTAGCTTTTGCTTTCGCTTTTTCTTTTGCATCGGCTTTTTTAGCCTTTTTCTTGTCTTTGTCTTTCATTTTCACTGTCTTTTTAGTGGTTTTTTTCTTGTCTTTTTTTTCTGCTACAACAGGAGTACTAGTGTCGCTTTCAACCGCGATAGTTATCGTTTCTTCAATAATTTCTGTTGTGATGGTCTCGTCTACAGGTTCTATAATCGCTACAGGCTCGTCTTTAACTTTGATTACGGGTGTTCTTTTGGCTCTAACCGGCTTTTTAATCTCCGGTTTTGATTCAGCCGGCTTTGTTGTTTCCTCTTCGTTTTGTTGTGTCATAGTTTATATTGTTAGTTTACTACTTGTTTTAATTACATTCTATATTCTGAATAATGTTATTAAATTGTTGTGTTATTGTAAGTAAATATAGTGATTTAAAACATAATGCAATGTTAAGCTTTTCATAGAATAGCTTTTTTTTATTTCAGTAAATCAATTATTTTCGAAACAATGGCATCTGAATTAAAAGTGTAAAACAAGGTTTTAATTTTGTTTTTCAAATAAAAATCGATCAAACTTATGGCCGCACGTTGGCTTATTAAAACAATAAAACCCCAAATCTGAATTTCAGAAATGGGGCTTTATTTTTACAGTAATAATCATTTAAACCTATGTTTTTCAGTAACACTGGAGGTAAACAAGTAATAATTTTATACGATCAACAGGTTAACTAGTTGTATTCCAATATTTTATTTTCTTGCACTATTTTCTATAGCGGTTAATTCAGCTATTTTAACGATTACTTCTACTGCTTTTTGCATGCTTTCTGCAGGAACATATTCGTATTTTCCGTGAAAATTATGGCCACCTGCAAAAATATTAGGGCATGGTAATCCTTTATATGATAACTGAGAACCGTCTGTTCCACCACGAATAGGTTTAATTAATGGTTTTATTCCAATTTCTTTCATTGCTTGTTCAGCAATATCCACAATATGTTTCACAGGTAAAACCTTTTCTTTCATGTTGTAATATTGATCCTTTATTTCGGCGGTAACGATATCTTCACCAAACTGTTTAGCAAATTTCTTATTTATTTTTTTAGTTATTTTTTCTATTAGCTCTTTACGCTTTTCAAATTTTTTCTTGTTGTGATCGCGAATGATTAATTCCAAAACGGTTTCTTCGATACTTCCTGTTAAGTGATGAACGTGAAAAAAACCTTCATATCCTTTTGTTTCTTGTGGAGTCTCTCCATGAGGGAGTTCATTGATGAAATCATTAGCGATCAGCATGGAATTGATCATTTTACCTTTGGCATAGCCAGGATGCACGCTTTTTCCTTTGAAAGTTATTTTGGCGCCAGCTGCATTAAAATTTTCGTATTCTAGTTCTCCTACTTGGCTACCATCCATAGTATAGGCCCAATCAGCTCCAAATTTATCTACATCAAAATGATGGGCACCACGGCCAATTTCTTCATCTGGTGTAAAGCCAACTCTAATTTTTCCGTGTTTGATTTCTGGATTATTAATAAGAAATTCCATTGCCGTAACAATTTCTGTAATACCGGCTTTATCATCGGCACCTAATAATGTAGTTCCGTCAGTGGTAATCAACGTTTGTCCTTTGTAAAGCAATAAATCTTTGAAATAACTAGGCGATAAAACAATATTTTTATCGGCATTTAATACGATGTCTTTACCATCGTAATTTGGTACAATTTGTGGTTTTATATTGGCTCCGCAAAAATCAGGTGACGTGTCAAAATGAGAAATAAATCCAATCGTTGGTACCTCGTGCTCCACATTACTTGGTAGTGTAGCCATGATATAAGATTTATCATCTATTGAAACGTCTTGCATTCCAATATTTTTCAATTCCTCAACTAGTTTATGAGCTAAATCCCATTGTTTTTTGGTACTTGGAGTTGTTTCTGAATTCGCATCGGATTCCGTATCTATAATTACGTAACTGATGAAACGATCGATGATATGTTGCATGGATTTTTATATGTTTAATTCAAGCAAATATATAAAAATGGAAAGGATAAGAATGTTTAAAAAAGTATAATTTATTAATTGTTTCCAAACATATTATAGGGATCGTAGGGAGAGGCGCTCACTTCTATAGTATCGATCGTGCCATTTTGATCGATGTCATTTTCAAAAGAAAAAGTAAAATTAGTAGCTATTAATGCGATCACTTTGTAAGTCAAAACAACTTGATTTCCGATATAGAAATAGAGTGTATCCTTTTTTATTTTCCAGTCCAATGTAGCACTGTTGTTCGTGC
The DNA here is from genome assembly GCF_015751645.1 of Flavobacterium sp. CG_9.1. Lineage (NCBI taxonomy): Bacteria > Pseudomonadati > Bacteroidota > Flavobacteriia > Flavobacteriales > Flavobacteriaceae > Flavobacterium > Flavobacterium sp. CG_9.1. Next base: position 111,927 of record NZ_JADOVC010000006.1, on the reverse strand, counting down.
AATAATCATTTGTAAAAGTGGTTTCAATAAATTGATAAGCTTGTCCCGGTCTATTTAGAAAACCAAAAAAATCATTATTACAATTTGGATTATGCTCGTAATTATAATAGGTTCCGTTTATTTTCAAAACGTCATACCGCCACCCTTTTAATAGTAAATTGACATTGAATGTAGGTTGGTCAATTGATCCTATTTCTTCATCGTCATTTGAGCAAGAAATAGTTAACAGAATTAGCGCAAGCACAATTATTTTTTTCAAGTGATTTATTTTTGTGGTGATTGTACAAAAATAGCTTTTATTGTAAGTAATTGTTCAAATGTATGTAGCAAAACAGCAACTATTTTCTATTTTTGCACCACACAACTAACTACTCATGTATAAATTACTGATTCGCCCCATACTTTTTAGCTTTGATCCTGAAAAAGTGCACTATTTTACTTTTTCATTGATTCGCTTTGTATCAAAAATACCAGGTTTTCCAGCACTTTTTAAATCTCTTTATGAAGTAAAGGATTCTCGATTAGAAACGGAAGTTTTTGGATTAAAATTTAAAAATCCAGTAGGATTAGCAGCAGGTTTTGATAAAGATGCAAAATTGTATAAAGAACTATCGAATTTTGGTTTTGGTTTTATCGAAATAGGAACACTCACGCCAAAAGGACAAGAGGGAAACCCTAAGAAACGCTTGTTCCGTCTAAGAGAAGATAATGCAATCATCAATAGAATGGGCTTTAATAATGGAGGTGTTCATGAAGCGGTGGCACTTTTAAAGAAAAATAAAGGCGTTTTAATAGGCGGGAATATTGGAAAAAACAAACTGACGCCAAATGAGGAAGCCACGTCAGATTACGAAATCTGTTTTGAGGCGTTGTATGATTATGTTGATTATTTTGTGGTAAATGTAAGTTCGCCTAATACACCAAATCTGCGTGCTTTGCAGGATAAAGAACCGCTGACACAGTTGTTGCAAACACTGCAAAACAAGAATTTGGCAAAGCCAAAACAAAAGCCAATTTTACTGAAAATCGCACCTGATTTAACTGATGAGCAGTTACTAGATATTATTGATATCGTAAACGAAACTAAAATAGCAGGCGTTATCGCTACCAATACTACTATTTCCAGAGAAGGTTTACAGTCCGAAAATAAAGTTGAAATGGGCGGATTGTCAGGGAAGCCGTTAGCAAAACGTTCTACTGAAGTGATTCGGTTTTTATCCCAAAAAAGCAGTCGATCTTTTCCAATCATTGGAGTAGGAGGAATTCATTCTGCGGCTGATGCCCTAGAGAAACTAGATGCTGGAGCAAGTTTGGTACAATTGTACACTGGTTTTATTTACGAAGGACCTGCTTTGGTAAAAGCCATAAACAAAGAAATTTTAAAAAGATTGTAGTTTTTAAATCGTATTAAATACAGCATAACATCAAATTTTCTGAAATTTGAAAACCATAATTTTAAATTCCTAATTGTTTTTCTATCTTTGGCTGTCTATGGAAGCAATAAAAATTATAGAATGTCCACGTGATGCCATGCAAGGTATCAAACCATTTATTCCTACGAAAAAAAAAGTGGCATATATTCAGTCTTTGTTGCGTGTAGGTTTCGACAGTATTGATTTTGGGAGTTTTGTTTCGCCTAAAGCGATTCCGCAAATGCAAGATACAGCCGAAGTTTTGGCACAACTTGATTTGTCTCAAACCCAAAGCAAATTACTAGCAATTATTGCTAATACACAAGGCGCGACGCTAGCCTCTGTTCATCCCGAAATACAATATCTAGGTTTTCCATTTTCGATTTCTGAAAATTTCCAAATGCGGAATACGCACAAAACTATAGCCGAATCCTTAATCACGCTTCAGGAGATCCTTGAAATTGCAGATAAAAGCAATAAAGAAGTAGTGGCCTATTTATCCATGGGTTTCGGTAATCCGTATGGAGACCCATGGAACATGGAAATTGTTGGGGAGTGGACCCGGAAATTAGCAACGATGGGTGTTAAGATTCTGTCGCTCTCGGATACAGTGGGAAGTTCAACTCCTGAGGTAATCTCGTATTTATTTTCCAATTTAATTCCCAAGTATCCCGAAATAGAATTTGGAGCTCATTTACATACCACTCCAGATAAATGGTTTGAAAAAATTGATGCAGCTTATAAAGCGGGATGCCGTCGTTTTGATGGCGCTATCCAGGGTTTTGGCGGCTGTCCAATGGCGACTGATAATCTCACGGGTAATATGCCTACGGAGAAATTGTTGTCCTATTTTACTGCTCAAAAGGAATTTACTAATTTGAGTCCAATGAGTTTTGAAAGTGCTTACAATGAAGCTTCTAAATTGTTTGGAGAATATCATTAAAAATAACATCCTGTTATTTACAAACATCAATTACTTCAGAAATAATAAATTTAGGATTGGTTCGTTAGTTATACTGTTCTCTAAATTTTACCATTAAATTACCTTAGTATGAAATTTCGGACTCTCAATAGATTTTTAGGAATACTACTGTCGTTTTTTTTATTTTCCTGCGCAAGTGATTTGGATTTCAATCAGGTGAATGATGTAAAAATAGAACCGGTAATCGTGACTAATTTAGCCTATTTTGATGTTCTTGCAAATCAATTTGTCACCAATGGAGCGGAACAAAATGTGATTTTTGATGGGCCAACGGTTGATGTCTTCAACGGCTCTTTTTTTAGACAGCGATTAAAAAAAGTGGAACTTTTCTTTGAAATGGAAAATACAATAAATAGAGGGTATTCAGTAGATTTAGTATTTTTAGATAGAAACAATCAACCTGTTCACGCTATTAATCTGGCTATTCCACCGTACTCAGGTAAAGTAAATAAAGTAACCAAAACGGAAGTATTTGAAAATACCCAACTTGATGTGTTAAAAAGAACTACAAGAATTGCTTTTACGATGACTATGCTGCCGGGTGCGGCATTAAGCGAAAGTAGTACAGGCAGTTTGAAATTGCGTTCAGGTGTGACCGCTTATCTAGTAGTAGAATGAAAAAAACAGTGTGGGTTTTAGTTCTAATGCTAGCGATAAATTGCTTTTCGCAAAATAAACAAATATTATATAATTTTACCTCGGTTCCGCAGTCCTTGCTGACTAATCCTGGTGCTGATTTCAAATACAATTTTTATTTTGGGATTCCTCTCTTGTCTGGAATTTCTGCAAATGTAGGTTCTAGTGGATTTTCAGCTTATGATTTATTTGCCGATAATGGTATCGATTTTAATGTAAAACTGCGGAATGTTGTGTTTTCTACTACAAGAAAAGACAGGCTGGCGATAAACGAGCAAATAGAAGTTTTTAACGGTGGTTTTAAAATTGCTGGAGAACAAAGTGATTCCTATATTTCGTTTGGTATGTATCAGGAATTCGATGCGTTGAGTTATGTTCCTAAAGATTTAGCCATTTTAGCTTTAGACGGGAACAGAGACTATTTGGGTAAAGTTTTTGATTTAGGAGATTTAAATGTAAAAGCTGAAATGCTATCCGTTTTTCATCTTGGATTCCATAAGAATATTAATAAAAACTTTATTCTAGGTGTACGTGGAAAGATTTATTCTAGTATTTATAATGTTAGTTCTACAAATAACTCGGGTTATATTTACACTATTCCATCTTCAACCGTAGTCTACGAACAGATGATTTATTCTCAACTGCAACTTAATACATCAGGCATCGCAAAATATGATGACGAGAATTATGAACCTAATGTAGTAAAAGATATCACCAAAAGGGCTTTTTTAGGTGGTAATTTAGGGTTGGGATTTGATGCTGGTTTTACCTATTATCCAAAGAAAAATGTACAGCTAACTGCAAGTATGATAGACGTTGGTTTTATTAAGCACAATAAAGAAGTGGAAAGTTTAACTTATAAAGGAACCTATGAATACAAGGGAGTAATTCCAAAATTCAGTTCTGGAGAATCGGTTGAAAATGGATTTCAAGATTTTAAGGACGCTATTCCTTTGGACACTTTATACGCAGCTTATACAACTTGGCGCCCAGCTAAATTCAATTCTTCCGTTCAGTTTTCATTTGATGAAGAAAGACCAGAAGAGTGTAATTGTTTAGATTATAATCCGGAAACTACTTATAAAAGCGCGGTAGGTGCTCAGCTCTTTGTGATGACTACTCCAAGAACGCCATTGGTTGCCTTTACCACTTTTTACAGAAGAAAAATTTTCAAGTCATTGCAAATGAAAGCAACATATACTTTGGATTCGTATTCATACAATAACATAGGTTTGGGATTATCTAGCACTTTTGGCCCTGTAAATTTCTATGTTCTTGCTGACAATCTTTTGGAATACAGAGATGTTACCAAAGCAAATAGTCTTTCTTTTCAACTGGGACTAAATGTTATCTTTAAGAATAGAAAAAAATAAATGTTATTCTAAATCGGAGGCTTTCCGTCGTTTAAATCCTTTGTAAATTTCTATCCAAAGTACGGACACAATCCCTACTAAAATACTCAATCCCATTTGGAATCCAGAAACCCTTTCAAACTGGAAAAAAGAGGCAAATAATGGGATAAACAACAAGGAAGCCGTTACTAAAATGGTGGCGCTGATGATCAATAAGACCAAATTATTTTTGTACTGTAATGTTGTTAAAATGGAGTAATAAAAGGAACGATTGGCAAGTGTTAGAAAAATATTAGACGAAATTAACGTTAGGAATACCACGGTCCTTGTGGTACTCTCAGAACAATGTGTAGCTACGCAATACTGGTACATAAATAACAGTCCAATTGTGATGACAAGACCTTGAATGATACTGATTGTAATTTCTTTAAGTTTAAAAAATGTACTAGTAAAAGGTCTGGGTTGTAACAGCATTAAGTTGCGTTCCATAGGTTCGTTCTCGTATATTATAGAGCAAGTAGGTCCCATGATTATTTCCAAAAATATAACGTGAACTGGGGAGAAAATATTAGGATAAATCCATCCTAATGCCAAAGGGATAAAGATAATCAAGATGATAGGGATGTGTATTGAAATGATATATTGTATGGCTTTTTTTAGATTGTTGTATATTTTCCTACCCATGGCAACCGCATCAATCATTTTGGAGAAATCATCCTCAATCAGGATCAGATTGGCAGCTTGTTTCGCAATTTCTGTTCCCTTTTTTCCCATAGCAATTCCTATGTGGGCTGATTTTAAAGCGGGTCCATCGTTTACACCATCACCAGTCATGGCTACAATTTGATTGTTGTCTTTTAGTGCTTTTATAATCTTGAGTTTAGCTTCAGGAAACATTCTGGTAAAAATGGCAGTTTCCATAACCTTTTCTCTAAGTGTTGCGTCGTCCATCGCCATTAATTCATCTCCATTTATTGTTTTATCGGCATTTCTAAAACCAATTTGTTTAGCAATTGTCGCTGTTGTTTCCGCATTGTCGCCTGTAACTATTTTTACTTGGATTCCAGCTTTGTATAGGGTTTCGAAAACCGCTTTTATATTTGCTTTTGGAGGATCGTAAAAAGCAACTAGTCCTTTAAATTTAAAAGAAAAATCCTGTTGTTTTTCAGGATAATCAGAGCCTGAAAATGCTGCAAGTCCAACACTTAAAACCCGATATCCTTCTAAAGCCATTTTGCTCATTGCGGCTATAATTTTTTGTTTTTCATTTTCGGATAAATTTGAAGTTGCTATTAATGCTTCAGTAGCACCTTTGGCAGCGATAATTCTGTTCCCATTATGATTCTCGAAAACATGAGTCATCATAGGTGGTTTCCCCTCTAATGGATATTCATGTACAAGTTTAAAATTAGGCCGTTCGTCCGCTGTTTTTAATTTGGAATAGGCATCATGCAAGGCGATTTCCATTGGGTCAAAAGGAATGGGTTCGCTGGCCCACATCGCTATAGTTAATAATTCAGTATTATTGTCCGAGCAAGGTTCGTTTATAGTATCATTCGACAGCGTATAGCATTGCGCCAGACTCATCTTGTTTTCTGTAATGGTTCCTGTTTTATCTGTACAAATTACGTTTGCACTTCCTAAAGTTTCTACGGTTTTTGTTTGTTTAACAATAATCCCCATTTTCATCAAGCGCCAAGAACCAAGAGCCATAAAGGTGGTAAAAGCAACTGGAATCTCCTCTGGAATAATACTCATTGCCAAAGTTAGCGCTTTCAAAAGGCTGTCTAGAACCTCTTTTGAATTGTAATAATTTATAAACCAGACAAAGCCAAAAATCACCAAACCAACAAGAGACATTTTTTTGACAAAGTTTCCGATCTGAATTTGCAAAGGTGTTTTTTCTTCCACAATAGATTCTAGACTTTTGCCTATTATTCCCAATTGAGTTTTGTTGCCTATAGCGGTTACTTCACAAATCGCCAAACCACCTGTGACAATTGTTCCAAGAAATACGGTATTGTTTTTTGTTGTTTCATTTTTAAAAACAGCCAGCGATTCTCCAGTAAGAATGGATTCATTAACAGAGAAATCATTGGATTGCAGGATGACGCCGTCCGCAGGAATAAAAGTGCCTTCTTCCGCTTGGAGCAGATCACCTATGACAATTTCCTCGCTTGGAATTTCTATTATTTCATTGTTGCGAATGACTTTGCTTTTGGGTTGGGATAATTTTTTTAAAGCTTCAATTGCTGTTCTGCTTTTTGATTCCTGATAAAGTGAAATAGTAGAAACTAACAGTATTGCTACGGTCATGAAAATTCCATTTCCAAAATCGCCTGTAATGAAATAAATACTGGTTGCAGTAAGTAAAAGCAGGAACATGGGTTCTTTGACCATTTCAAATACCGAATTCAGAAAAAGATTTTTTTTCTGTTGAACTATAGCGTTTGATCCAAACTTTGTTCTCGAAAGTACTACTTCTTCATTTGAAAGTCCTTTCAGCGGTTGTTGGGTTTCTGTCATAACAAAATAAATTAATCAGATTTAATAGATTGGAAACCATAGCGTAAATCAGGAACAAGGAATTGCCTTCGAAATGCAATTTAATTATTTATTGTATAAAGAAGCTGTTTTTTTGCTTAAAATTGTCTATATTTGCACGCAATTAAACTCCAACTACAATTGCAATGATCGCACACAACTCTAAGATTATCGGTGAAGGATTAACTTACGATGATGTTCTATTAGTACCCAACTACTCCAATGTGCTTCCGCGCGAAGTGAGTATTCAATCAAAATTTTCAAGAAATATAACACTAAATGTTCCAATTGTATCCGCTGCAATGGATACGGTAACCGAAAGTGCAATGGCAATTGCTATGGCTCAAGAGGGTGGAATAGGTGTTTTACATAAAAATATGACAATCGAGCAGCAAGCTGCTAAAGTACGAAAAGTAAAGCGTGCTGAGTCTGGAATGATTATAGATCCAGTTACTTTGCCGTTGACTTCTACTGTAGCTGATGCTAAAAATGCGATGAAAGAATATGGAATTGGAGGAATTCCCATTGTAGATGATAATCAAATTTTAAAAGGAATCGTCACTAACAGAGATTTACGTTTTGAAAAAAATAGTGCCAGACCTATTATTGAGGTAATGACCAGCGAAAATTTGGTTACTGTTGCGGAAGGTACTTCACTAGAACAAGCAGAAGTAGTTTTACAGGGACACAAAATCGAAAAATTACCAGTTGTTAACAAAGACTACAAATTAGTAGGCTTGATTACCTTTAGAGACATCACTAAATTAACTCAAAAACCAATTGCCAACAAAGATGTTTACGGTCGTTTGCGAGTTGCTGCAGCCATCGGTGTAACTGGTGATGCGGTGCAAAGAGCTGAAGCATTAGTAAATGCTGGAGTTGATGCCATTATTATTGATACCGCTCACGGACACACACAAGGTGTTGTCAACGTATTGAAAGAAGTAAAAAGTAAATTTCCTCAAATTGATGTTATTGTAGGTAACATTGCTACACCGGAAGCAGCTAAGTTCTTAGTTGAAAATGGAGCTGATGGTGTAAAAGTAGGAATTGGACCTGGTTCAATTTGTACCACGCGCATTGTTGCGGGTGTAGGTTTTCCTCAATTTTCTGCTGTCCTTGAAGTGGCTGCGGCTATCAAAGGAACTGGAGTTCCTGTAATTGCAGATGGTGGAATTCGGTATACAGGTGATATTCCTAAGGCTATTGCTGCAGGTGCTGACTGTGTGATGTTGGGTTCCTTATTGGCCGGTACCATGGAATCTCCTGGTGAAACTATTATTTTTGAAGGAAGAAAATTCAAATCGTACCGCGGAATGGGTTCTGTTGAAGCGATGCAGGAAGGTTCAAAAGACCGTTATTTTCAAGATGTTGAAGATGATGTAAAGAAATTAGTTCCAGAAGGAATTGTGGGTCGTGTACCTTATAAAGGGGAATTGAATGAAAGTATGCAGCAATTCGTTGGGGGTCTTAGAGCTGGAATGGGTTATTGTGGTTCAAAAGATATTCCTACGCTACAAGAAACTGGTCGTTTTGTTCGCATTACAGCTAGTGGAATCAATGAGAGTCATCCTCATAATGTAACTATTACAAAGGAAGCTCCAAATTATTCAAGATAAATTTTAAGCTAAAAGCATAAAAAAGGCTGCCTAGAGTTGAAAACTTTTGGCAGCCTTTTTAAGTACTTAATCTCTTTTTGGAGTGTTTTTCTTATCTCTCTTTTCTTCTTTCTTTTCTTTAGCCGTTTTCAACGGCTCTTTTTTAGCTGTTTTCTTTGCGTCTTGACTTTTTGCCATGATATAGATTTTTAAAATTAGTTTTTTATAATGTAAGTAAATGTATATAATTTTTTTGATTTGGAATGAAAAAATATTTTAAAAACATTCCTTCGATGATTAATTATCATACTCCCTTGGCATACAATGAGTGAGATGTAATTGGCATATTAAAAATGGAGGAGTCTCTCTTCGTAAATAAGAAGTTCTGTTTTAGATTTTAATTAACCTAAAGAATCTTTACCGCAGTAATAATTATTTTTGAAACTAACAATTGTCGCGATAGACCCTGATAAAAAATACTGCCAAGTTTCAAGTTTACGGCATTGGCACCTGTAAATTGCTATAATTGTATTGTCGTTATTGTTGTAGTACATACTTTGAAATGTGATCCTATCAATCGATTACATTGTATTGGAATTTTAATTCTGTCCTAAGTGTATCTGATTAAAGTGAAAATTTCTAATCGCTACTGCCATCGAGGAATTGTAGAATTAGAAATAAAACCGACTGGATTTTCATTGTATTTATTTCTTCTTCAAAACCTTATATTCCTCATAACAACCACTTATAGCATCCATGATTTGTAAGTCGTTTGCGGATTGTATAAAAGATTCGGAATAGTTACAACGCTGGAGAATTTCAGCTATTTCATTTTTTTCAACGCCTAAAATAACTGAAATCATTTCTCTATCAAACTTAGATTCTAGTAGATTCCGAACCGTGTCATCTTTTTTCATCTCTTTAAGTTTCTTGAGCTCTTTTGGGTTTTTACCAAAAAAATTATAGAGCACATCTGCTGGATTAAAGATGGATCCAAGTACTCTTCCAAAGGCATTTGGAGAATAAGCGCCTGCTTCATATCCTTGGGTTAACCCTGAAATGCTGTACCTGTAGTTTTCTTTAACGGGAATAATTTTAGTGTCAACTTCTAGATATCCTGTTAAATTAAAGGGACGTATTACTATTTCTTCAAGTGCGATGGCTTTTTCAGTAAGTTGTATTTTTGTGCTTTTATTTTTGATCCAGTCATTGGTAACACGCACGCGGAGCGATTGAAAACCTAGGCTAGTAATGTGAAGTGTGTCGTTGAGTTGCACATCGATTTCAAAATAGCCTCTTGAGTCAGTAGTTGCACCTCTTACTTTGTTGATATTTATGATATTCACATTAGGTAAAGACTGTCTAGTTGTGTTACTGATGATGATGCCATCAACTTTTTGGGAAGGTTCTTTAACTTGTGCAACAGCAACCGCAGAGAGGATTGTAAACAAAAAAACTACAAAATATTTCATACACTGATTTAAGACTTTAAAAGTAATAAATCAGGATTAAATATTTTGTAGTTCTAGTATATAATTACAAGAAAATTAACAATGAATGTTAGTCTCTTCTTGGTCTTCTTGGTCTTGGTGCGTCACCAAAGCTTTCAGAGCGTCTAGGTGCTCTATCTGATGAACCTTCAGTTCTAGGTCTGTCAGATGAAAAACCACCTTCTCTTCTTGGAGCAGCACTTCTAGAATCGCTTCTTCCGCCAAATCCACCTTCTCTTGGAGCTGAATTTCTATCGCTTCTAAAGCCACCGCCAGAACCTTCTCTTCTTGGAGCAAAACTACCTTCTCTTCTTGGAGCAGAACTTCTTTCGCCACCAGAGCGACCTCCGCCAAAACCACCACCAGAGCTTCTTCCATTATGGTCACGTCTTCCGCCACCTTCATTTTTAGAAATTTCAACATTGATTCTACGTCCTTCTAATTGTACGTTGTTCAATACTTCCATTACTTTATCAGTATGTTCCGGATCAGTGTTAAAGAAAGAGAAACCTTCTTTTACATCAACTTTGAAAACGTCATCACGACCTAAGTCTAATGTTTCTTTTAAGTAATCTTTCAATGACATCCAATCAAAGTTATCTCTAGAACCTATGTTCACAAAATATCTAGTTGCACCACCATTGTTATTTTCTCTTGGAGCACCATCTCTGTCATCACGTTCTCTTCGTTCGGAACCTGAAGCTTGATTAGAAAGGTCTCTCGTTTTCTTGTAGTAATTGATAAAACGATTAAATTCAACCGATACCATTTTCTTGATTAATTCTTCTTTCGAAAGATCTTCAAGAACGCTGTTTATTGCAGGTAAATAGTTGTCAATTTCGTGATCAACCTCTACATCTTTAATTTTATTAGCTAAGTGCAATAATTGGATTTCGCAGATTTCAATCCCAGATGGAATAGTTTTTTCTTCGAATTTTTGTTTGATGATTCTTTCAATAGAAGAAATCTTACGCAATTCGCTTTTAGTTACAATTACAATAGAAGTACCTAATTTACCAGCACGACCCGTACGACCTGAACGGTGGTTGTACGTTTCAATTTCGTCAGGAAGTTGGTAATTTACTACGTGAGTAATATTATCAACGTCAATTCCACGAGCAGCAACATCTGTCGCAACAAGCATTTGGATTTGGCGACCTCTAAAAGATTTCATTACACCATCACGTTGCGCTTGAGATAAATCTCCGTGCAAGGCAGCAGCGCTGTATCCATCTTCGACTAATTTTTCAGCAACAGCTTGTGTATCTCTTTTGGTACGACAAAATACTACTGAGAAGATGTCTGGATTAGCATCAGCTAAACGTTTCAAAGCTTCGTAACGGTCACGTGCATTTACAAGGTAAAATTCGTGAGAAACGGTAGCTGAACCTGAATTTTTAGCTCCAACTGTAATTTCAATTGGATCGGTCATGAACTGTTTTCCAATACGTGCTACTTCAGCAGGCATTGTTGCAGAGAATAACCATGTGTTTTTTTCGTCTGGCGTAGTAGACAGGATGTTTACGATATCTTCGTAGAAACCCATGTTTAACATTTCGTCAGCTTCGTCAAGAATACAGTAGTTGATTTGAGAAATGTTTACCAATCCTCTATTAATCATATCTTGCATTCTTCCTGGAGTTGCTACAATAATTTGTGCTCCTCTCTTTATGTCTCTCGCTTGTTCTGTAATGCTAGCTCCACCGTAAACTGCTACCACATTAATACCTTTTTCGTATTTAGAGTAGTTTTTAATTTCGTTGGTAATCTGCAAACAAAGTTCACGTGTTGGAGATAAAATTAATGCTTGTGTGTTTCTGTTGTTGGCATCAATTTTCTGAATAACTGGAAATCCAAATGCTGCCGTTTTCCCTGTCCCTGTCTGAGCCAACGCAACCATATCTGTGTCTTTTTCCAATAATAGGGGAATCGCTTTCTCCTGTACTTCGGTCGGATTTTCAAATCCTAGATCTAAAATCGCCTTCAGTAACGATTCACTCAATCCTAATTGTTCAAATTTATTCATATGTATTTTTAAAATAGGGTGCAAAATTACTGTTTATAATCCATATAAACTAATGCTATTTTAAGAATTAATGATTTATTACAATTTGATTATCAGATTGTTATATTTTTAATTGTAAATTACACTATGCAGTCGCAGCTATTTTATTGGGATTACACCCTTTAGAATTTAATAATTTGTTCGAAAGAGTGTGTTTACTGCGCTCTATTCCGATGTTTTCAAAAAATCAATTAGTTTTTTAGTTGCCTTTCCCCTGTGACTGATTTTGTTTTTTATCTCTAATGATAATTGGGCGAATGTTTCGTCATAACCGTCTGGCTGAAAAATGGGATCGTATCCAAAACCCTGATCTCCAATTTTTTTTGAAGTGATCAATCCTCGTGCTATTCCAGTAAAAAGATGCTGGTTGCCATTTAGATTTAATGCCATAACGGTTTTAAACTGTGCAGCTCTATTATTTTTGCTGCCAAGCGCATCCAATAATTTATTCATATTATCATCTGCGTTGCGTTGTTTCCCAGCATAGCGCGCGGAGTAAACGCCGGGATCACCATTCAAAGAGTCTACTTCTAGTCCAGTATCATCTGCAAAGCAATTGTAGCCAAATTTTTCAGTCACATAATTTGCTTTTTGAATTGCATTCCCTTCAATAGTTCCAGCTGTTTCTGGAATGTCTTCAAAACATCCTATACTTTCAAGACTCAATATAAGAATTGTATCAGGAAGCATGCTTTGTAATTCTAGGATTTTGTTTTTGTTATTAGAAGCGAAAACGAGTTGCATTTTTTTTTGATTTAATTTCCAAATATACGCTTTATCGGTAGGACAGATCCCATTTGAAGTATTTTATTGTTTATTAAATATAGGGAGCTGTATTTGTAATAAATATTTTAAAACCTGTACACTAAATTATTTTTAAAGTATTGATATTCAGGTAATTGTGTAAATTTTTTATATCTTTGAATGTCGTTTTGGTTGATCACTTGAATAATTTGCCAGTATATGGTGATACTATTTAAAAAGCTAATTTTACTGAACGGTAAAGTTTGTAATGGTAAATCGAAATTAACAATCGGAGGCCCTTTAAAAAGGCCTCCTTTTTTTATTTGTTGGTTTCCCTAAATAATAATTATTCCTGTACTTTTTTGATAGTTAATTTTCTACACCACTTTTGTTCAATTGTAATTCTGCGTTCATTATTACTAATATCTATTTAATAACTGATAATCAATACGTTAATGATTAGTTAAAGTGTTTGATGTTGTTTTTTTATGTTCTAATTAGTTGTATATTTGATTATGGTTTTGGTTTATTGTTGAATATATCCATCTGCAAGGAGAAGAGTATTTACTAGTTAGTAGTATCGAAAGATATAAGCTGATAACAAAAAACCAAAGTCCATAATTAGGAGGCCCTTTAAAAAGGCCTCCTTTTTTTATTTGTTGGTATCCCTAAATAGCAATTATTCCTGTACTTTTTTGATAGTTAATTTTCTACGCCACTTTTGTTCAATTGTAATTCTGCGTTCATTATTACTAATATCTATTTAATAACTGATAACCAATAAGTTAATGATTAGTTAAAGTGTTTGATGTTGTTTTTTTATGTTTTAATTAGTTGTATATTTGATTATGGTTTTGGTTTATTGTTGAATATAACCATCTGCAAGGAGAAGAGTATTTACTAGTCAGTAGTATCGAAAGATATAAACTGATAACAAAAAACCAAAGTCCATATTTGGAGGCCCTTTAAAAAGGCCTCCTTTTTTTTGTGCTACTCCTTGAAGTAGTAGTTTTTACAGATTGTTTTTCAAAAGAATTTTTCAAAGTTTATTTTTAAAAATTAGTTGCCAAATAACATAAATGGAGTGAAAAAAGTCATTTGCCAATTCATGATAAAAATAAGTTAAATAACTGATTATCAATTTATTTTGTTGTTTAAAATCGTAAATTTGAGTGTGGTTTTGATTAATTACTTGAGATGGCAATCTCACAATGAAATTGATATCTCATAATCGACTCTTCTTGTAATAGTAGCAGTTAATATTGGTAAATCAGAATCAACAATTGGAGGACTCTAAAAGTCCTCCTTTTTTTTAATACTGTAAACCATAATCTATTTTAAAAAATAGATAAGTAGTAAGCATTTGTCTGTAACGGCTATTTTACTGCGTGTTGAAAAGGGTTTAGTTGCTGCATGTAACACGTTAATTTTTTGGTTTAAAAACTATTTTTCAATATTTTTTCATTTAAATATTGCTAACTTTAAGTATGTTTTTGATTAATTACTTGAATATGTCTTTCCTACAATAAGAATGACAATTCAATAATCAGCTATACTACTAATTGTATGAGTTGATAATGGTAAATCAGAATCAGCAACAGGAGGGCCGTAATGGCCCTCCTGTTTATTTAGTAAAGGTTCTTTTTTAATGCTTTGTTACGCTTTTTAAATTGTCAGGAAAATACAAATCAGCTAAATGAGCAAATTCATCACCACGCATGAAAATGTTTATATCTACCTCTTTGAAGCTTTTTTTTCCTGCGGCAGCGAGTAGTTCATTTGCCGAATGCAATGTGTTTTTATGAAAATGAAAAACACGTTCTGATTTGTCTCTTACAACTAATCCTTTCATTAACATTTTGTCTTGTGTAGCCACTCCTGTAGGGCATGTATTGGTATTGCAACGCAATGCTTGAATACAGCCTATTGAAAACATAAAGCCTCGAGCACTATTGCAAATATCTGCACCAAGAGCAACTGCTCTCAGAATTGAATAGCCCGATATCATTTTGCCACTGCAAATAATGCGTATGCGGTCTCTAATTCCAAAACGGACTAAAGTTTTATTGACAAATATAAGTGCAGGTTCAAATGGCATTCCTACACCATCTGCAAATTCTAATGGCGCAGCTCCCGTTCCTCCTTCGGCACCGTCAACAGTGATAAAATCGGGGAAGCAGTTTTGAGTAATCATTTCTTGGCAAATCATTTCAAATTCTCTAGTGTCCCCGATGCAAAGTTTGAAGCCTATTGGTTTTCCATTGGAAAGTACTCGTAATTTTGATATGAAAGCAATCAAACCTTTAAAATCTTCAAAAGCAGAATGATTGGGAGGTGAAAGAATCGTTGTATGTGGTAAGACACCTCTTATTTTAGCAATTTGTATCGTGTTTTTTGCTGCTGGTAAAACTCCTCCATGGCCTGGTTTAGCTCCTTGTGATAATTTAATCTCAATCATTTTTACTTCTGGTAAATTTGCTTTTTCAGCAAATTTACCGCCGTCAAATCCACCTCTGTCATCGCGACAACCAAAATAACCCGTTCCTATTTGCCATGTAACATCGCCTCCTTGCTGATGGAATTCGGTTAAGCCGCCTTCCCCTGTATTGTGATAAAAGTTTCCTTTTAAAGCTCCTTTATTTAGAGCCATGATAGCATTCTCACTCAAAGAACCAAAACTCATTGCAGAAATATTCAATAAAGAAGCTGAATAAGGCTGTAAACAGTCTTTTCCTCCAATTGTTATTCGAGGAAGTTCCTCATTGACGACCGCAGGAAAAATGGAATGTTTAATGCCTTCATAATGAGGTTCGTTTAAATTGAGTTGCGTTCCAAAAGGAGTAGTAGAATCGATGTTTTTGGCTCTTTGATATACGAGGGAGCGCTCATTTCTTGAAAAAGGTTTTCCGTCAGTGGAACGTTCGATAAAATATTGTTGTATTTCTGGAGCTATCATTTCGAATAAATATCTGAAATAACCCAAAACCGGAAAATTTCTTAAAATAGCATGTTTGTGTTGGATGCTGTTAGCCAAACCAATTAATAATATAATGGTCAAGAGTACCATAAATAGCAGGCCGACATTGAAATAAAAATAAATAATACCGTTGCAAATTAATGCGGATAGTATTAAAACGAAAAACTTTTGTCTCATTCTCAAAATTGTTTAAGCCCCTAAAATACTAAGAATATTAAATATTTCTTACTTTTAACGCTTTTAATTATAAAGGATTTTTTTAATTCGCATTCGCGTTCTGGATTAAGGACGTGGTTTGAAAACCATAAGATCCTTTTTAACGTATCTGTTTTTAATTAATAACAATTCACAAATTATGAGTCTAAAAATAGATAAACAGATACTTGCTGTTTCAAAATTTTTATTTTTCGTCTTGTTTTTTTCTAACACGTATGCACAGTATGTCTTCCCAAGCGATGCAATTCCTCAAAAAATTTCTTTACACAAATACACTACGATTGCTGATGTAGGTCAAAGAAATTTAGACGTCAAATTTGTTATGGCTAATTTTGATGCTTTGAAACCGCTACAACTTGAAACTGAAAATGACGATTTAGGTTTTACTCAAAATAATTTCTGGTCAAAAACAGTACTAAAAAATCCGACTAATTCTAGCTTGAATTACTACTTAGAAACGGCCAGACCCGTTACTGATTTAGTCGAATTATATACCGTTGATAGTATTAATGGGAAAATTACAAAATTAGTAAGTGGTGATGCCATTCCGTATTCGGAGCGAAGTTTTGAGAACCGTAAAGCTATTTTCAAAATAGACCTTGCGCCAAGATCGACTCAGCAGTTGTATTTGCATTTAAAGAGTGATGGTGAAGCTATTAAAATTCCAGTCATGCTGTATTCAGCAGAAAGTTTTATGACAATGATATCAAATGAACAATTGTTTTTTGGTATGTTTTATGGAATTTTAGTCATTGCAACAATAATCTATTTCTTCTTCTTTTTTGCTTTGAGCGATAAGATCTTTTTATACTATAGTTTATATGTTTTTTTTGTAGGTTTGTTACAATTTGCTTTAGATGGATTTTTCTTCAAATTCGTTACGCCAAATGCAGGTTGGTTTTCTAATCATGCTTTATTGTTTATAGCGATTATAGCGGTTTTTTTATCGGGTAAATACAGTGAGTTGTTTTTAAAAATTAAAAGTAATAGTCGAAAAATCTACATTCTGTTTAATGTTGCTTATGCCTTATTGTTTTCGTTATTGTTCTGCGTTATTTTTATCCCGTCCATTTTGTTGTTTTCTTACATTTTAGTTAATGTGCTTACACTCGTATTTCTAATCTTAATTGTTTATTCCATAGCCTATCTCTATTATAAAAGGAAGCCCGTAGATGCTTTTTTTACTGCTGGTATTTTATTTTTAATAACAGGTTTTGGCATCTTTATTTTGTATAATTTCGGCTTATTACCCAATACCTTTTTTACTCAAAACAGTTCGAAATTGGGAACCGGTTTAGAGGTTATTTTCCTATCCCTTTCGATGTCCAAATTAATTAGAAATTTGAAAAACGAAAAAAATGAACTCAATCGGATAGCCTTGGTCCGTTCTGAAGAAATGAACGATTTGAAGTCTTACTTCTTGTCCAACATCAGTCATGAATTGCGAACGCCATTGAATGCTATTGTAAACTTGATTGATTCCATTTCTAGTGAAGTTCAGGACGATAAAATTAAACAAAACTGTCAGGTCATAAAATATTCATCTCATAGTTTATTGAGTTCTGTTAATGATATTTTAGATTTTTCTAAAATTGAAAAAGGGGAATTGAAGTTGGAAATGAATCAATTTGATCCCTTGCAGGTTTTGCAGCATTTAAAAGATAATGCCAATCGAATTGCCACAGAAAAAGGATTGCAGTTTGAATTTTCTGCCTCAAGAATTGTTCCTCATTTATTATTTGGGGATCAAACTCGTTTACAGCAGATTGTTAATAATGTGCTGAATAATGCTTTAAAATTTACATCCACAGGTTTTATTAAATTTACTATTGATAGTGAACTAAAAGCGAACAATAGAGCCAGTTTAATTTTGACCATTTCTGATTCAGGTGTAGGATTTCCAAAAGAGAAAATGGATCGTATTTTTGCTTCTTTTTCTCAAAATAATAGTAATAACAAGCGCCAATTTGGTGGACTTGGATTGGGTCTTTATATCGTGAAAACATTGGTCAATATGCAAAATGGAACTATCGAAATGAATAGTACAGTCAACCAAGGAACTACGTGCATAATAGAATTAGATTTTGATATGGTGCAGCAGGAAAAAAAGGAAGTAATTGGAATTGAGCCCGTAGTTTGCGATTTAGGAGGCAAAACTATTTTGGTAGTGGAAGACAATCCTATTAATCAAATGGTTGTTAAAATGATAACTAAAAAATGGTTGAACACCACCGTTATTTATGCTAATAATGGACAAGAAGCACTCGAGGCATTCAAAATAAATCAATTTGATATTGTCTTAATGGATCTTCAAATGCCAGTTATGGATGGATACGAAGCGACAATTGCAATTAGAAACGGGGAAGCAGGAGCAGAGAATGTAAATATACCCATTATTGCAATAACCGCTGATGTGATGGAAACCACAAAGCAGCGGGTTAAAGACATTGGGATGAATCATTATTTATCCAAACCTATAAGGAAAGAAACCTTGTATGAAACAGTAAAAAAATTAGTTTAGCTGAAACGCAATCGTACATAAACATGTTTGATTCCTTTTTTTTCAGATTCTCGTTCGTCTATTTCCAAGATATCAGTTAATGATTTTAGCATTGGAGTTAATTTTACAAAACCATAATTTCTAGGATCAAATTCTGGTTTTCTTTTTACGATTAGGTTTCCCACATCACCTAGAAATGCCCATCCATCATCATCGCAAATATCCTCTATGGTGGTTTCAATCAATTCAATGGTTTCTGTGTCGATTTTGCTCAATGATTTCTCTATCGGTTTTTCAACTGTTTTTCCAGCAGGTTTTCCAGCAGGTTTTATAGTATCTGCGGAACGTTTTTTAGCTTTTTTCTGGATAGCGCCGTCTAAAACCTCGATGTAAATAAATCGGTCACAAGCAACTATAAAAGAATTGGGTGTTTTTTTCTCTCCAATTCCAATAACTTTCATTCCAGATTCTCTCAAACGAATGGCTAGACGCGTAAAATCAGAATCGCTAGAAACAATACAAAAACCATCTACTTTATCCGAATATAACAAGTCCATGGCGTCAATAATCATTGCTGAATCCGACGAATTTTTCCCAACCGTATAGCTGTATTGTTGAATAGGAGTAATTGCGTGTTCCAGTAAAACACTTTTCCACCCACCTGCATTTGGCTTGGTCCAATCGGCATAAATGCGCTTAGTGGTTGGTGTTCCAAATTTGGCTATTTCTTCCATCATTCCTTTTACATTGCTGTATGGAACATTATCAGCATCAATGAGAACGGCCAATTTTAATTCTTTTGTATCTTGTGACATTTTTTGATTTGTTGCGTTTTTCAACTTTAAAGGTAGGAATAATTCTTTTAATTGATATTTTTTTACTTTTTGTTAGCTAAATCTTTGATGGAAACCTCGTCTATTCTAACATCTTTAATAACGACTTCGCCATTTTTTATGGCAACTAAAGCATAAGTTTGATCCTTCTTATTTAGAGGTAATTCTCGGTAAATTTTTTCGGCATCAGAGGCAATATTTTCATTCATGTAAAACCGATTAAAAGGAAGGTCCAAAGCTATTTTATTCTGATCAATAGTAAAAGCAATTTTTGATTTAACATAACAATTTTCCTTAAAGGGCTTATTTCTTGAAATTGAAATTATCTTTGCAAAACCATCTTTATTCGTTTTGATAGTGGCATAAACGATCTCTCCTATGATCCATTTAGAGGCATTTTTAACGGTTATTTCTCGTTCTTTAAAAAAAAGAGTAATGTACTTTCCTCTAAAAGCATCATAAGGATCTACTGGAGCAGTTTGAAACTTGAACTCAGTTCCAGTTTTCACTACGTCTTCCTGTTTCAATATCATTTGCAACGGAACATACAATTGTACTACAATGAGTAAAATAAATAATAGGACTTGTACTTTCTTATTTTTCATTACTATTTCTATTTTTTAGCATGATATAATTAGTCGCGAAAAATCCAAAACCAATGGCAATAAATACGATTCCTCGGATCACAAAACTCAAATTGGTATCAAAAAAACGACAAGTAATAAGAATGGTAATTATTACTAAACCAAAATTTAGTATTCCCAAATGTTTTTGGGTATTCCCGCGTTTAATCTCCGCAATCCCTATTGCTAATACGATTCCATTGGCGACAAGAGAAAATTCGTATCCCGAAATGAAAGGAAGGATATTGGTCAGAAAGACGAAGTCGAAAATGGTAATTGCTTTGAATTTCGTTTTGGAGTTTTTTGCATAAAATAAGACAGCAGCAAAAAGTGTAAGAAGAAAAGCAGTTAAAAATTCGGTTGAAAAAAAAGTATCTTTCGCAGAAATAGTATTATAAATAGACTTATCCCAAAACCACTTAAAGCTATAAAGCAACAGCAAGTAGAGTATTCCTAATTTTCCAATAATCAGATAGCTATTATTTTTTAATTTTAAATTTTTAAAAAAGGAGGATTCACCAATAAAATAAAAAATCGTAAACAAACTCATGTAGCTTAAATACAACAGATTCTCATTTTTGTTAGCGATAGTGCCTAAACATATTAAAAGAGATAGCGAAACAAACCAGTTATGAAAAAGGGTGAAATTGCTTTGTGAATTAGTTCTGAGTAGTTGTATATAGTGTGGAACTATTCCTAGAATTAGTAACCAATAATAATAAGAATGGGCATTTGGATAACTAAAGTAATTCGTATTGCAAACATAGTAGGTAATTCCAATAAGATATAATAGCGAAACTATTGAGGATCGAATAAGATATACTAATGGCAAGCACAAAAGCATCCAAGTGATTAAAAATGAACTTAAATCTCCTGGAATATTATAAACCTGAGCAATTAATGAAATTGTGGTTCCAACGGCAAAGAATAGAAAAACGGCAGAACTTTCTCTCCAAGTATTGTTTTCGGACTTTTTTAAAAGGGAATAGCCACTTGCGAATTGACCCATCAAAAGAGGCAGAAACGATAGGATTATTTTTGAAGGTCGGGATAAATTATCCCAGTTATGCGCAAAAACTAGTACGACTCCAAGTCCAATAAGAATAGCTCCTAAAACACCAAAAACCAAATACAGCTTATGCTCACTTCCACTTTCTTTTTGGCTATAATAAGACTTAATTTTTTCGGCTGTTTCGGGTGTAATTATGTTGTCTTTCAGCAGATCGTGCAGATCGTTTGTAATTTTGGGAGACATAAACTATATTTTGTATGTCCCAAATATACAAAGATTATTGTTGAAATCATCTTTAAGTCCTAATTCATCCTGAAGGTGAGAGACGCCCTTTTGTACTGCTTTGGCAAGGGATAAAGCTCTTTTTATAGACATCATAAATGATATTAACTGGCATTAGGATTAGTTTCAAAAAAGTATAAAGTTAAAGCTTGAAAAATAAATTTACTTTCAAGTCCTTTATAAAATTTAAATAATTATTTTTGCAACTTCTTAAAATTAAAATTATTACTTGATATATTATGGTAAAAGATTTATTCGAAAGGATTCAAAACAATAAAGGACCTTTAGGGAAATGGGCTTCACAAGCCGAAGGTTATTTTGTTTTTCCAAAATTAGAAGGGGAGCTTGGTCCAAGAATGCAGTTTGGTGGAAAAGATATTTTAAATTGGAGTTTGAATGACTATTTAGGGCTTGCCAATCACCCTGAAGTACGTAAGGCTGATACAGAAGCGGCAGCACAATATGGCGCGGCATACCCAATGGGCGCACGTATGATGAGTGGACATACCAAATATCACGAGCAATTAGAAAATGAATTAGCGGCTTTTGTAAAGAAAGAATCAGCGTATTTATTGAATTTTGGATACCAAGGAATTATGTCTACAATTGATGCCCTGGCTACAAAAAATGATGTAATTGTATATGACGTTGATGCTCATGCTTGTATTATTGACGGAGTTCGTTTGCACATGGGGAAACGTTTTACATACAGACACAATGACCTAGCGAGTATGGAAAAAAACCTGCAACGTGCTACAAAATTGGCGGAAGTAACAGGAGGAGGAATTCTTTTTATTACTGAAGGTGTTTTTGGAATGCGCGGACAGCAAGGGAAATTGAAAGAAATTGTTGCCATGAAGGAAAAATATAATTTCCGTTTGTTGGTTGATGATGCACACGGTTTTGGTACACTTGGAAAAACAGGAGCTGGAGCAGGTGAGGAGCAAGGTTGTCAAGATGGTATAGATGTTTATTTCTCTACTTTTGCAAAATCGATGGCTAATATTGGTGCTTTTATAGCAGCAGACAAAGATATTATTGACTATTTGAAATATAATTTGCGTTCCCAAATGTTTGCTAAGGCATTGCCTATGATTCAAACAATTGGTTCGTTGAAGCGTTTAGAATTGTTGCGTAATCATCCAGAATTAAAAGATAAATTATGGGAAAATGTAAATGCATTACAAAACGGATTGAGAGAACGAAACTTTAATATTGGAGATACAAATACTTGTGTGACTCCTGTATATCTTGAAGGAAGTGTGCCAGAAGCAATGATTATGGTAAACGATTTAAGAGAGAATTACGGTATTTTCTTATCTATTGTAATCTATCCAGTTATTCCAAAAGGAATTATCTTGTTGAGAATGATTCCTACCACATCTCATACGTTATCAGATGTAGAGGAAACCCTTACAGCCTTTGAAGCGATTCGTGAAAAATTAGAAAATGGTACGTACAAAGAAATTGCATCTAGAACAAAAGTAGATTTAGACGCATAGTTCCACAACCACTCTTTTCGTCTTTGGAAATTGGGGTAATAAAAGTGAAAATTAAAAAGTAAAAAATCTCGTTCACCACGGTGACTGAGATTTTTTTTTGTTTCTAGTCCAATGGAAATAACGTAGATTTATTAAAATTATACAAAGGAATATGACAAAAATACGTGTGTTGATTCTCGCTTTGGTGAGTGTTCTCTTTTCGTGTAATAAACAAAAAGGAACTGATGTAACTCCAGAAAAAAATGATATTGAAGAGCCTATTTCTGAGCAGTTTTATAGTGGTAACATTAAAAAAGATACTGTTTTAATGAATCTGACAATGAAAGGAAATCAGATATTATCGGGAAAATTAATTTACAATTTTTACGAAAAAGATAAAAATGAAGGAACACTTATTGGAGAACTAAAAGGCGATACGCTTTTTGCCGATTATACCTTTATGTCTGAAGGTATTTCATCCGTTCGACAGGTTGTTTTCTTGAAAAAGGGACATACGTACATAGAAGGTTATGGAGATGTTGTCGAAGAGGCTTCCGGAAAAGTAATTTTCAAAGATAGAAAACAATTAAAATTCGATGGAAAAAGCATTTTGTATAGAGTGAAATTTCACTCGAAACCTTTATTGGATTGAGCAAGCCAAAATCGGAAATAGAATCAAAAAATCCCATTGGTAAATGGGATTTTATTTCTAGTTCTATGATAATTCTTTCCGAAAAGTACATCTTCGTTTGTGAATCACGGGAAAAAAATGCTTCCATAAGTTAATACTAGCTGCATTATCAGCTAGCTCAGGAGTTCTGAAGCAGTTTATAATTCCCTTTTCAGTGAAGGTCTCATAGTATTCATTGAAAATTATTGCGGTTACCGCCTTGTTTTGATAGTCAGGATGGACGCCTATTAAATAAAAAATCACACTTTTACTTTGCTTTTTAGCCCTTAGCAAATGCAAAAATCCAAAAGGGAATAATTTTCCTTTCGATTTTTTCAAAGCTTCCGCAAAATCAGGCATCACAATACTAAAAGCTACAATATTATGATCTTTATCCTCCACGAATTTGACATATTCGGGATTGATAAAGCTGATATAGTTTTTCTTGAAATATTCTTTTTGGGTATTTGAAATTGCTACAAAAGAGGATAACAAAGCATAAGATTCATTGAATAAATCAAACATTTTATCCACATGTGGCATTATTTCTTTAGTGGTTTTAAAATTTAACGGCGCTAATTGGTATCTTTTCTTCACTAGATCATTGGCTTTCTTGAAAAATTCCGGTTTTACATGGGCAAAAGGAAACTTACTTTCAATATATTCTTTCTCTTTGATGTAACCCAGTTTTTCAAAATGATCTGCATAATACGGATGATTATACCAAGTGATCATGGTTCCAATTTCGTCAAACCCTTCAGTTAGCACACCAACTTTGTCTAAGTTTGAAAACCCCATTGGACCTTCAACATATTCTAAGTTGTTTTTTCGCCCCAATTCGTACACTTTTTCAAGTAATGCTTTTGTTACCTCAATATCGTCAATGGTATCAAACCAACCAAAGCGGACTTTCATTTTTTGTTGGTCTTTTACTTCTTTCCAATTTATTATTGCTGCAATTCGCCCTACGATTGAATTGTCTTTGTAGGCTAGGAAAAAATAGGCTTCGGCATCTTCGAAAGCAGGATTTTTTGTTTTATCAAAGGTTTCTAATTCGTCAGCAATAATAGGTGGAACCCAATATTTGTTGTCTTTATATAAAGAAAAAGGGAATTTTATATACGCTGTTAATTCACTTTTCGTAATCGCTTCTTTTATTGTAATCATGGTATTTCTTAAAATTCTATATTATCCTTTTTTTGTCTTTTTGGCTCTTTTCTCTGCTTTTTCTCCTGAATCACCTGAGTCAATATTTACGCGTACTTCTTTATAATTAGCATCATACCGCCAAGAAAAACCAATTCCTCCATAAACGATAGACGGTGTGTTCTTAAGGCTTGAGCTTATTGAAGCATCAATTTGAAGGTCTTTGTTTATTAAATAAGCAGCACCTCCACGAACGATTGCATCGCTGTAAAAATCACTTTTAAATCCTTGGTTTTCCACAAATCCAGACCATTTGTCATTAAATCCTCGTGTTAACGTTACTACATAACCATAACTTGGAAAATCGGTCGTTACATAATCTGCAATGATGTTAGTCACAAAAACCCATTTGCCATCACCTAAGTGATTTTGGGTGATCAACATGATTTTTGGAGATATGCTGGATTCTGGAGAGAAAGCGTAAGGATTATCTGCCATCGTAAAATTAGCCCCAGCAAATAATGAAACGGCAGGGAGTAATTGGCGCCAATTGAATTTTCTGTTGGCTTTCCAGCTGTAAATATTAACTTTTTTCTCATAGTTTTTAAAAGGATCGTAAATTAAAAACTTAGCTCCTAAAATCGTCTGTTTGAAATCTGCTATATTGGAGTTGTTAAATAACGAATTGTATTTCTCGTTTTGGTATTGGATGTCTGCTATCAATTCGAGCCTTTCCATGAACAATCCCCATCGCAGTGTAGCATCAATTCCAAAACCATTAGCATCATAATTTAGTAGATTATGTTTTTGTTTGATTCCATATAGGCCTGTTTCTATTTGAATAACTGATTTTCCTACAGAGTAAGCAGACATAGTTTCGCCTGGTCTATTAGAATTAATTTGATCAGTATGTTGTCCATAATGAATGCTTGGAATTGTTAATAGGACTGCTGCAAGTACCATTTTTATTTTTTGCATAGTAGTATTTTAATTAAAAAGTGACAACGCTTTTCAAATGTACTATATTTTATTATTTATTTAAGAATGATATTTTAATTTTGAGCGTTGGATTTATTAATTTTGAAAAAAATTACACATTTATGCAAACAGCTTCCTTTACTGGTTTTATAAAAGCACTTTTTTATATGATCGCTTTTTACTATATTTTTAGGTTTTTGGCAAAATTGTTTTTGCCACTAATTGTAAAAAAAGTTGTAGAAAAAGCAGGGCAAAACATGCAACAGCAACAACAGAATACGTGGAATAATACGCAAAGTAAAGATGAAATAATATACAATTCGGAGAATGTCAAAAACCCACGCGAAACCAAAAAAGTGGGAGATTACGTTGATTACGAAGAAATCGATTAAATTTGTCGTTATTTGCAGGTTTTTTATTCTAATCCAAACTTTTTTAAATTGAAAATAATAAATAAGTTCTATCCGCACGCCCTTGCTATACTTGGTTTTGTATTCGTTTCTGTTCTTTATTTTTATCCTGTATTACAAGGAAAACAAATTTTCCAGTCTGATATTGTGCAGTATACCGGAATGGCCAAAGAACAAAATGACTTTAGAGCCACGGATGATGTTGAACCGTATTGGACTAATTCAGCCTTTGCTGGAATGCCTACCTATCAATTGGGAGCAAAATATCCGCACGATTATATTGGAGCTTTAGATGATGTATTGCGATTTTTACCGCGTCCTGCGGATTATTTATTTTTATATTTCCTCGGATTTTACGGTTTGATGCTGGTGTTAAAAGTTGATCCTTTGAAAGCTTTTTTTGGTGCTTTAGCCTTTGGTTTATCTACTTATTTAATTATCATTCTCGGCGTTGGCCATAATGCGAAAGCACATGCAATTGCTTATATGCCGTTGGTTATTGCCGGTTTTATTCTGGTGTTTCAAAAAAAATATATTTTGGGAGGTTTGATTACGCTTTTTGCGACAGCATTAGAAATCAATGCAAATCATTTCCAGATGACCTATTATTTATTGATTTTCTTATTGATTCTTTCTGCTTATTTTTTATATCAGCAAGTAAAAGAGAAGGAATATAAATCCTTGTTGTATTCGTTTGGGATATTAGCAGCAGCAGGAATTTTAGCTATTGGTGCCAATGCTACGAATCTATTAGCCACTTCTGAGTATGCTGATTTTAGTATTCGTGGAAAAAGCGAATTGACTTTCAATCCAAACGGTTCGAAAAATGAGACTACTTCTTCAATGTCTAAGGACTATATTACGGAGTATAGTTATGGAGTGATGGAAAGTTTTAATCTTATTGCACCTCGACTTTTCGGGGGTTCAAATAATGAGGCTGTTGGTAAAGACAGTAATATGTATGAATTCATGATAAGTCAGGGAGTTCCAGAAGATCAGGCAACTGATTTTGTTTCGGGAATGCCAACGTATTGGGGAGATCAACCTATTGTGGCCGCTCCTGCATATATTGGAATCGTAGTATTCTTTTTGGCAATTTTGGCGTTGTTCATCGATAAAAGAAAGATTAAATATGTATTCCTATCCGGTTCAATAGTTGCGTTAGTTCTCTCATGGGGTAAAAACTTTCCATTTTTGACCGACTTTTTTATTGATTATGTTCCAATGTACGATAAATTCAGAGCGGTATCTTCAATCCAAGTTGTGTTAGAATTGTGTTTCCCCGTTTTGGCTATTATGGGATTGCAGTCTTTCTTCAAATTGGACAAAAAACTGCAATGGAAAGCATTATATGAAACGACAATTTTAGGTTTAGGAATTATTTTGATTTTATTTTTAAGCAAAAGTATGTTCAGCTTTTCTGGAGGAAACGATGCTTATTTTCAAGAAAGTTACGGTCCTGAATTTGTAAGCGCTCTTAAGCTGGATCGAATGAGTTTATACAGTGCAGATTTATTGCGATCAGGCTTTTTTGTTGTGTTAACAGCCGGCGTTTTATGGTTGTCCATAAAAGAGCGATTTGCTCAAAATACAGCCATTATAATTGTAGGTTTATTGATGGTTTCCGATTTGTTTTTTGTGGATAAAAAATATGTATCTGGGAAAGATTTTGTAAGCGGAAGTCAAGTTGAAGTACCTTTTCAAGAGTCACCTTCAGATACTGAGATTCTAAAGGACACCGCTAATTACCGCGTTTTTGAAGTAGGCGATAACATGGGTGCAAGAGCTTCTTATTTTCATAAATCTATTGGTGGATACAGTGCCGTAAGACCTAGAAGAATGCAACAATTAATTGATTATCAGATTTCCAAAAATAATATAGAAGTGCTTAATATGCTTAATGTTAAGTATGTTATCCAAAAAGACAAAGAAGGAAAAGAATTCCCAGTATCAAATCCGGATGTTAATGGAAATGCATGGTTTGTGAGCCAAGTAAAATTGGTGAATTCTGCTGACCAAGAAATGAAGGCATTAGAAAATTTGGATTCTAAAAATGTGGCGGTTGTAAACAACAAAGATTTTCAACTTAAAAATGTGGCTTTCGCCAAAGATAGTTCAGCGACTATAACTTTAGAAAATTACAAACCTAACTACTTGAAATATGTATCAAACAATTCAAATGAAGGTTTAGCCGTTTTCTCTGAAATGTATTATGGAAAAGGTTGGAATGCGTATATTGATGGAAAAAGTGTGTCTCATATTAGAGTGGATTACGTTTTAAGAGCTTTGAATATTCCAGCAGGAAAACACACGATCGAATTCAAGTTTGAACCTCAAGTGATAAAAACAGGAAGCACAATAACGTTGATTAGTTCCATAGGAATGCTGCTGCTTTTAGTTGGCGGGATTTATTTCGAAAGAAAGAAAAAGATTTAAGATTGTTGATTAACGAATTTTGATTTTAGATTTTGAATTATCGTATTATAACAAATCCTTGAACTTGAAACCGAAGAAAATTTTAATAATTACCTATTATTGGCCACCGGCGGGCGGGCCAGGTGTGCAACGTTGGCTTAAGTTTGTAAAGTATTTGCCAGACTTTGGCGTTCAGCCTATTGTTTATATTCCGGAGAATCCTACGTATCCTATTGTTGATGAAAATTTGGTTCAAGAAGTTTCTGATAAAGCGATTATTCTGAAACAGACCATTTTTGAACCCTATCAATTGGCTTCTTTTCTTTCGAAAAACAAAACAAAAAAAATCAGTTCAGGAATTATTCCAAATCAGAAAAAGCAATCTTTTTTAGATAAAACGTTTCTTTGGATTCGCGGGAATCTTTTTATTCCAGATGCGCGTGTTTTTTGGGTGAAACCCTCGGTTGCTTTTTTGGAACAATACATTATCGAAAATAATATTGATACCATAATAACATCTGGACCGCCTCACAGTTTACATCTTATTGGATTAGAATTAAAACAAAAATTAGATTTGAAATGGTTTGCTGATTTCCGTGATCCTTGGACTACTATAGGCTATCACAAGTCTTTGCGTTTGTCCAGTTTTGCAGCTAAAAAACATAAAGCACTGGAAAATAAGGTTTTGAATACAGCCGATACTATTATTGTCACTAGTAAAACGACTAAAACGGAATTTGAAGCGATTACACGCCAGCCTATTGAAGTGATAACAAATGGATATGATACGGAACAAGTTGCAAAACAGACTTTAGATACTAAATTTAGCTTAGCACATATTGGTTCCTTTCTATCTGAGAGAAATCCTCTGATTTTATGGGAAAGTTTGGTTGAACTGACACAAGAGATTCCAGATTTTAAATCACATTTAGAAATAAAACTAATCGGAGCAGTTAGTCAGGAAGTTTTGGAAACGATTATGCATTTTGGATTGAATCCGTATTTGAATAATTTAGGATATCTTTCGCACGTAGAAGCAATTGCACAGCAAAGGAAATCGCAGGTTTTATTGCTGATCGAAATTGATTCTGAAGACACAAAGAGTATTATTCCTGGTAAATTGTTCGAATATATGGTTTCGAACAGACCTATAATTGCCATTGGCCCAAAGGATTCTGATTTTGCCGAAATCATCAACAACACGAACACCGGCGTCTTCCTCAAGTATTCCGAAAAAATGAAATTAAAAAGTGTAATTTTGGAATTTTATAATCAATTTTTAGAGGGGAAGTTACAATCAAATGGAGTGGGATTACAGCACTATTCACGAAAGAACTTAACCAAACAATTGGTTTCGTTGCTAAACAAAATGTAAATTAGAAGTGAGGTTGATTATAACTTCACAAAAAGATAATAATGGGAATAGTACTAAATCAATCTTTAAAGAATACAATAATTACCTACTTAGGTTTTGGAATTGGAGCAATAAATACACTTTATTTATATCCCATTTTTTTAGGTGCTACGTATTATGCTTTAACTAATTATATACTTTCTGTTGCTAATGTAATCATGCCTTTGTTTGCAATAGGAATGCAAAATACATTAGTTAAATTCTATTCTCAGTACAACACTGACGAAGAACGATCTCAGTTTTTGTCTTTTACTGTTTTGTTTCCGTTACTGCTCTCCATCCCGTTAATTTTTATAGGATTTATTTTTTTTGATGATATTTTAATTTTTGTATCCAAGAAAAATCCAGTCGTTAAGGATTTTATTTGGCTCATTCCATTTATAGGACTGTGCATGGCCTATTTCGAAATTTTTTACGCTTGGGCCAGAGTTCACATGCACTCGGTTTTTGGTAATTTTATCAAAGAAGTAGGTTTGAGATTGTTTTCCTTAGTTGCGTTGATTGGGGTGTACTATAATTGGATTACTGTGGTAGATTTTGTCTACATCACAGCTGGAATTTATTTTTTGGCGCTGTTGATCACCATGGCGTACGCATTTTATATTAAAAGGCCCAGTTTTCAAATTACTGTTCCAAAAAATGCAAAAGGTTTATTGGAATATACTTTCTACATTATTTTATCAGGAAGTGTGGCTAATTTGCTTTTGGATGGCGATAAAATTATGCTGAACCAATATATGGTTATTGAAAACATTGCCTATTATTCGATAGCAACCTTTATTGCATTAGTGATATCAGTTCCAAGTCGTGCAATGCACCAAATTGTATACCCTATTACCGCTAAACTGATGCATGATAATAAATTTAGCGAATTGAATGTGTTATATAAAAAGACATCAATCAATTTACAAGTGGTAGGTGGTTTTGTAATGTTAGGAATTTTTGTAAATATTAATCAGTTGTATGAAATTGTACCAAAAGAATACAGCGGTGGAATATTAGTTGTTTTTATGATTGGATTATCAAAATATTTTGATTTGATATTAGGAAATAATAATGCAATCATTTTTAATACAAAGTATTACCGTGCTGTTTTATTTTTAGGCGTTTTTCTAGTAGTTGTAGCGATTGGTTTGAATGCAATATTTATTCCTCTATACGGTATTATGGGGTCCGCATTTGCTACTTTGGTGTCAATTACGTTGTACAGTATAGCTAAATTGCTTTTTGTGGTCAAGAAATTGCATTTGTATCCATTTACAAAGCAAACCCTATATTCGCTCGGAATCACATTTGTTTTGTTCCTTTTATTTTATTTTTGGGAATTTCCCTTTAATCCAATAGTATCTATAGGTTTAAAATCGGTTTTAGTTACCCTTACTTACATTTATATTAATTACAAATTTGTAATTTCCGTTGAAATCAATGAAGCTATTGATTTGGTTTTAAAGAAACTACGATAGAAGATTTGTAGTTCTGGAATTAATATGCAGTAAATTAAACACTTTATTATCGGATATTTAGGATTTAATTTTAGTTACTACTGTATGATAATAATTGAAATATCACTAAAAGTGGGTATTGTATGATTCTAAATTTGCTTTTATTTTTGTCCTTGTTGTTTTTAGAAATAACAAATCAAAAATGTGGATTAATTATCATAAGTAACATGAAAACAAACGATACTATCTTGGACGAGAATTTAATGAAATTTTCGTCGATTCTCGCCAATAAAACTAGCAACGGCTTTGTAGTTTTGGAACGAAATGACAAGTTGCCGTATGCCGTTTTATTAAAAAAGAAAAAAAAAGTAGACCATTTTTTTAATTTTGTTATTTTTTGTGCAACTCTTGGTCTTTGGTCAATTGCTTGGATTTACATTACACAAGTTTCATCAAAGGCTAAAAAAATCCTAATAGCAATTGATGAAGACGGAAATCCGTTTGAAGAAAAATGTTATATGGGGTAATGCTCTTATAATTTATCTATCAAATAGTGTCCAGTAACTGAAGCTTTTATTTTTGCTACCTGCTCTGGAGTTCCCACTGCTAATAGTTTGCCACCATTTTCTCCACCCTCAGGTCCTAAATCAATAATCCAATCCGCACATTTTATTAGATCCAGATTGTGTTCTATCACAATTATCGAATGTCCTTTTTCGATTAAGGCATCAAAGGAAGTTAATAGTTTTTTGATATCGTGAAAATGCAATCCTGTTGTAGGTTCGTCAAAAACGAAAAGTGCTTTGTCCTTTGTAGCTCCTTTTACTAAGAAGGAGGCTAACTTGATTCGTTGCGCCTCGCCACCTGAAAGCGTAGACGACGATTGTCCTAATTGTACATATCCTAATCCAACATCTTGTAGCGGTTGTAATTTTTGAATGATTTTAGCCTGTTTGTTTGCTGTAAAGAAAGCAATAGCATCGTCAACAGTCATAGTGAGAATATCATGGATATTTTTGCCTTCAACGGCTACTTCCAGAACTTCTTTCTTAAATCTTTTTCCATTGCAGGTTTCGCAAGGCAATTGCACATCGGCCATGAAGACCATTTCCACATTAATGGAACCTTCTCCTTTGCAGGTTTCACATCTTCCACCATCAACATTAAAAGAAAAATGTTTGGCTTGATATCCTCTTATTTTTGATAATTTTTCTTTAGCGTATAATTCTCTAATGTCATCATACGCTTTAATATAAGTAACAGGATTAGAACGAGAACTTCGGCCTATTGGATTCTGATCGACATATTCAATGTGTTTTATTTGTGAAAATGATCCAGACATTTCACTGAATTGTCCCGCTTTTTCGCCCACATTTTCCAGTTTTTTCTGCATTGCTGGGAATAATATTTTCTTGACAAGCGTGCTTTTTCCACTACCTGAAACTCCTGTAATTACAGTCAAAACATCCAATGGAAAGGTGACATCTATATTTTGAAGATTATTTTCTCTGGCGCCTTTTATTTCGATATAATTCTTAAATGGTCTTCGTTTTTTAGGAACTGAAATCTCTAAATCTCCGTTCAAATATTTAGCAGTAAGCGATGTCGATTTAAGAATTTCATCAAATGTTCCTTGTGCTACTAAATGACCGCCTAATGTACCCGCTTCGGGACCAATATCGATGATCATATCCGCTGCCTTCATAATATCCTCATCATGTTCCACAACAATAACTGTGTTCCCTAAATCTCGAAGTGAAAGCAATACTTTTATTAAACGTTCCGTGTCTTTTGGGTGTAAACCAATACTCGGTTCATCCAAAATATACATCGATCCCACTAAGCTGCTCCCTAGCGAAGTCGCTAAGTTTATGCGTTGCGATTCTCCACCAGAAAGGGTTGATGAATTTCTGTTTAACGTAAGATAATCCAAACCAACTTCAGTTAAAAATGCCAGTCGATTGTTTATTTCAAGTAATAAACGTTTGGCGATTTGCTTTTCATAAACATCTAACTCAATGCTATTAAAGAAACGAACTAAATGTTTAATTGGTAAATCAACTAAATCAGAGACTGTCTTAGAATTAATTTTCACATAAGAGGCCTCGATTCGCAAGCGTTTTCCTTTACAGGAATAACATTTGGTTTTCCCGCGATAGCGAGAAAGCATTACCCGATTTTGTATTTTATAATTTTTTTCTTCTAATTCTTTGAAAAAAGTATTCAGACCTTGAAAATATTCATTTCCGTTCCAAATCAATTCTTTTTGCTCTTCGGATAATTGAAAGAACGGTTTGTGAATGGGAAAATCAAACTTGTAAGCGTTATTTACCAATTCATCTCGAAACCAACTCATACTATCACCACGCCAAGGGAAAATAGCGTTTTCATAAATAGATAAAGTAGTATTGGGGACCACTAATTCGGCATCAATTCCTATAATATTTCCATACCCTTCGCAAACGGGACACGCTCCATAAGGATTATTGAAACTGAACAAATGAACGTTTGGTTCCAAGAATGTAATACCGTCTAATTCAAAATTATTAGAATAAGAAAACTTTTTATCGGAGTTTAATTCTTGTAAATGGCAAATTCCTTTTCCTTCAAAAAAAGCGGTTTGCACTGCATCGGCTAATCGATTGTAGAACTCTTCTTCCTCTTTAACTACAATTCGATCGATAATTAGAAAAATATTTTTTTTGCTGAGTGAATCTGGTAAATCATCCAAACGAACCATTTCATTATTTACTAATATTCGAGCAAAACCTTGTTGCAATAGCACTTTTAATTTGTCTTCCAGTTTTCTTCCTTCTTCCAAATGAATGGGAGCGAGGAGAAGCCATTTACTTTCTAAATCAAAAGTTTTTACATCAGTGACCACGTCAGTTACTGTATTTTTTTTGACTTCTCGTCCAGAAACTGGGGAATAGGTTCGTCCTATTCTAGCAAACAATAATTTTATATAATCGTAGATTTCTGTTGAAGTTCCTACAGTCGATCTGGCATTAGTCGTGTTAACCTTTTGTTCGATAGCAATTGCGGGGGCGATTCCCTTAATGTATTCTACTTTTGGTTTGTCTAATCTTCCAAGAAATTGTCGGGCGTAAGACGATAAACTTTCTACATAGCGCCTTTGTCCTTCGGCATACAGTGTGTCAAATGCCAAACTTGATTTTCCAGAACCTGAAAGTCCGGTAATAACCACTAACTTATTTCGGGGAATGGCGACATCTACATTCTTTAGGTTATGTACTTGCGCACCTTTTATGATGATATTTTTCTTTGGATCTAATTTTGAAAGGTCAACTTGCATAAAAATGATAATTTTTACAAAAGTAATCAATTTTGAACGGACTAAAAGAATTGAACAACTCACAAATATTGATTAAAAGAGCGGTAGAAATATACTTTTTCCTTGTAGTATAGTTTTTATTTTTTCTATCCAATAAATAAATACTATTTTTAAGATTATTTTTGGAATAATTAACATCGAAATACCATTGAAAACAAAACTATACATTTTTATTTTTTTACTGTCTTTTACTGCTTTTTCTCAAGAATTGCCACCAATTATTAAATACTCCTCTTCTACGTATGGCGCGGGAAACCAAAATTGGATGATTTCTCAAGATCAAAACCATTATGTTTTCTTTGCTAATAATGAGGGACTGTTAGAATTTAATGGCGCGGTGTGGGAGTTATATCCATCGCCAAACGAAACTATTATTCGTTCGGTAAAAGTGATTGGAAACAAGGTTTTCACGGGTTGTTACATGGAATTTGGTTTCTGGACGCGAAAGGCAAATGGCAAGCTTAAATACGTTTCACTGAGCAAAACAATAAAAAGTAAAATTCTTGATGATGAACAATTTTGGAACATCTTAAATTATGATCAATGGGTGATTTTTCAATCCTTGAATCGGATTTATATTTATGATTCTAAAACAGGAGGGTTTCAAATTATTGCTCCTAAAAATAATATAACCAAATCGTTTCGAACAAAAAATGCGCTCTTTTTTCAAACGATTAATGAAGGGCTTTTTGAAATTGAAAGTGGAAAAGGACGATTGGTTTCTGACAATGTAATTTTACAAACGAATAAAATCGTAAATATTTTCGCAATCGATGAAGGCCTTTTGATCCAAACCCAGAGCAACGGATTTTACAAACTCATAGGGACTGTATTGACTAAATTTTCTACAGAAGTTGACTCAGAGTTGGCGGCAAGCAGCGTGTACAGTAGTCAGTTACTGTCAGACGGAAGCTTTGCTTTAGGAACGGTTTCAAATGGGGTTTTTATCGTAAAAAATGATGGAAAAATCAAATACCACATCACTCAAAATAAAGGTTTGAGTAATAATACGGTACTTTCTTTATTTGAAGATGCCGATAAAAATCTTTGGGCAGGTTTAGACAACGGAATCAATTGTATTAATCTGCAATCTCCAATACAAAGTTTTGTTGATGATACAGGAATTTTAGGAACCGTATATACATCCAAATTGTACAATGGCAAACTGTATGTAGGAACTAATCAAGGTTTATTTTATAAAAATTATCAGACTAATGATGAATTCAAGTTTGTAAATGGTACTAAGGGGCAGGTTTGGTCTTTGTTTGAATACGATGGTACACTTTTTTGTGGTCATGATTCTGGAACCTTTGTAATTGAAAATACGATTGCAAAAAACATATTTTCAGCATCAGGAACTTGGAAGTTTGAAACAGTCCCCAATCAAAAAGGTATTTTACTTCAAGGAAATTATTACGGAATGTCAGTCCTTACTAAAATCAATAATCAGTGGAGTTTTAGAAATAAAGTAGCCGGATTTGATTATTCCTCCAAATATTTTGAAGTCACAAATAGTTTGGAAGTTTTTGTTAGTCACGAATACAAAGGAGTTTTTAGGTTACAGTTGGATCCAAATCTATTGAAAACAAATCCTTTTAAAACTTATAAAACACCTACAAAAGGGAAAAATGCCAGTTTGACTAAATTCAATAACACCATTTATTATGCTAATAAGGAAGGGATCTTCAAATTGAATGACAAGACAAAACAATTCAATAAAGACAAGTTGTTGAGTTCTATTTTTGAAAAAGAGGAGTACACATCGGGAAAATTAATTGTTGATAATTCAAATAAAATATGGCTTTTCTCGAAAAATTACATTCATTATTTTTCATTAAGTAAATTAAGTAAACAGCTGAAACAAAATATAATTCCAATTCCCGCTTCATTGACTAATTCCATGTTAGGTTATGAAAATATTACCCAAATTTCGAACTCTAACTATTTGATTGGAACTACTGATGGGTATTATATTCTAAATCTTAACGATTTGAGTTTTAAAAACTACACAGTTTTAATTACTGATGTGATGACAAATAGGCAAAATGAAATTTTTAAAAATCAAACTATTTTAAATGAAGGTCGTTTTCACTACGATGAAAATAACATCACTATTAATTACACCGTTCCAGAATACAATAAATATATAAATGCTGAATTTCAGTATTTATTAGAAGGGTTTCAAGAAGATTGGAGTGCTTGGAATGCAAAAACGTCGGTAAATTTTAAGAATTTGCCATCAGGTGATTACACGTTCAAAGTACAAGCTAAATTTGCTAATGGTACTTTGAATGATGCCGTTGTTTATTCGTTCCGAGTTGAAAAGCCGTGGTATTTGGTTAATCTTGCGCTCTTTATCTATTTTATTTTCTTTCTTATAATGGCTCGACTTATTCACAAAACCTATAAAAACTACTATCAAAAACAAAAAGAAAAACTGATAGAAGAGAATAATCTATTATTAGAAATTAAGGAGCTTGAAAACGAGCAAGAAGTAATGCGAGTTAGAAACGAGCAGCTTTCTTTAGATGTGGATACTAAAAATAGGGAGTTGGCTGTCTCTACTATGAGTTTAAATAGTAAAAATGAACTGCTAGCTTTTATTAAAGATGACTTAAAGAAAACAACGGACGATGGGAATCGAAGTATCAAATCGGTTATTTCTACCATCAATAAGAATATTTCAGAAGGGGATAGCTGGAGTGTTTTTAAGGAAGCTTTTGACAATGCGGATAAAGATTTTTTGAAAAAAGTAAAGCTAGCTCATCCATCCTTAACTCCAAATGATCTGCGATTGTGTGCCTACTTAAGATTAAATCTTTCATCTAAAGAAGTGGCTCCTTTGTTAAATATTTCGGTTCGAAGTGTTGAAATAAAAAGATATCGTTTGCGTAAAAAAATGGAGTTATCGCATGAACAGGGGCTTGTTGAGTACATTTTATCTGTATAGTTTTCTTCAATTCTCAAAAATAAAACTATACATTACCACAACAATACCGTTATTGTTATGGTTTTTTTTTTTTATAAGAAAAGCAAGTATCATAATTTCTTCTTAATATTCAATACTTTTTTCAGTATTGTAAATTAAATACCAAAATTTTTGCATTGTATGTTTTTTGTTGAGGTTCTTTTTGATTTATTATTAATGGTTCCTATTAATTTTATAATTCACAAAAAACATAAATTATGAAGTCAAACTATCTACTAATCCTTTTTCTATTTCTATCCTCTTTTGGTTTTGCCCAAGGATATGATGTTGGAGGAGTTGTTAAGGAAGCAGGTTCTGGTTTACCTATACCGGGAGTAAATGTTCAAGTTAAAAATTCAACAATTGGCACATCGACAGATATGGATGGTCGTTTCTCTCTAAAAGGAGTTGCTGCTGACGCCACACTTGTCTTTACTTACATAGGATTTAAAAATACGGAATATAAAGTTGTAGCTAGCAATAGTGCGCTTTCAATTTCGTTGGAAGAAGATTCGAAAGTATTAGATGAAGTAGTGGTGATTGGATACGGAACTCAGAAAAGAAGAGAAGTAACAGGTGCAGTTTCTGTTGTGGACAGTAAAACTTTAGAGGCTT
The DNA here is from genome assembly GCF_015751645.1 of Flavobacterium sp. CG_9.1. Lineage (NCBI taxonomy): Bacteria > Pseudomonadati > Bacteroidota > Flavobacteriia > Flavobacteriales > Flavobacteriaceae > Flavobacterium > Flavobacterium sp. CG_9.1. Next base: position 73,767 of record NZ_JADOVC010000006.1, on the reverse strand, counting down.
TAAAACCTGTAAGAATTGAACAAGCTTTACAAGGAACAGTTTCTGGGGTGAACGTGACTACTACCTCAGGCGCTCCTGGAGCCGCTTTGGATATTCGTATTAGGGGTATTGCCACCAATGGGGAGAATAGGCCCACCACTATAATTGATGGATATGTGGGAGAGTTGGGATTGTTAAATCCAAATGATGTAGAATCTATCACAGTTTTAAAAGATGCTCAAGCAGCTATTTATGGTACTATTGGTGCTAATGGGATCATCCTTATTACCACTAAATCGGGTAAAAAAAACTCAAAAGCTAGAATCAGCTATAATTCCTATACCGGTTTTCAGGAAACGTCAAGAACATTACCGACATTGAATGCTACCGAATACGCATTATTATTAAACGAAAGCTATGCTAATGGAGGCAACCCAGTTCCTTTTCCTAATGTTTCTGGTTTAGGTAAAGGGACAAACTGGCAAAATGAGGTTTTTAGTACCAGTGTCCCTATTATCAACCATGATATTTCCTTTTCTGGGGGATCTGATAAAATTACGTACGCCGTAAGTGGTTCTCATCTGGATCAAGAAGGGATTATTGGCGAAAGTAAATCTGGGTTTTTAAGAAATACCGCCAGAGTCTCGTTGGGAGCAGATGTTTCAGAGAAATTGAAATTGAAAACGAACGTAATCTATACTTATTTTAATAGAAAATCATTAAATGAAAATGGTTTAGGTTCTGTTTTATTTAATGCTTTAAATACGCCCTCTACATTATCACCTTATGATGCCAATGGCGATTTTACAAAAGTGCCGACAAATACTGGGTTGGGAATAGAAATTATAAATCCATTAGCCCAAATGGCTAATACTTATAATGATTATAACTTTAAAAAAGTAAATGGTAATTTTGGATTGGATTATAAAGTTTTTAAAGATTTTACAATTTCGAGTTCTATTGGTTTTAATACTTCAAATAGTGAATCTAAATCGTTTGCCAAACAAATTTTGTATTGGATAAATCCTTCGGATAAAGTATTTGATGTTTTGAGAAGTTCGGTTTCTCAAAGTGCTATTAATGATAATGATTATTCTTTTGATTTATTCGGAACGTATACTAAGAAAGTTGCTGAGGATCACAATATAACGGCCACAATAGGAAATACTATTTTTAAGCAGTTTGGAAACGGATTGTTTGCAACTGGATTTGATGTTCCTTACAATTCATGGGAATTTGCAGATATAGCGTTGACAAAGGGTATTTCTGAAACAGTTCCAAACAGTTCTTACAATTATGACGAAAGAAGACTTTCTTATTTTGCAAGAGGGCAATACGATTATAAAGGAAAATACCTTTTTTCAGCAATGATTCGTCGTGATGCTTCGACTAAATTTGGTCCTGGGAACAAAGTGGGGTATTTTCCATCGTTCACGGCAGGTTGGGTAATTTCAGATGAAGGATTTTTTGGAGAAGACAAAATAATCAACTTCATGAAGTTGAGAGGGAGTTATGGTACTTTAGGAAATGACCAAATTCCAAATAATGGGTATATTTCTCAATTGAGCGGAGAGGCAACTTATGTTTTTGATGATGTTTTAGTGAATGGTTTAGCAACGGGCCAAACTCCAAATCCAAATTTGAAATGGGAAGAGGCTAGAAAATTTGATGTTGGTTTAGATTTTAAACTACTACAAAATAAAGTGTCTATAGTTGCAGATTATTTTATTGATACCAGAGCTGATTTATTAATCCCTTTTATTCCTGTTTCTGGAATCAACGGAACTGCAGCTCCAGGGGCAGCTTCACCAACAATCAATGCGGGAACGGTACGAAATTCAGGTTTGGAGTTCTCCATCGATTACAAAAATAAATTCTCTGATAATTTTTCGATGAGTGTTGGGTACAATGTTACTTTCCTTAAAAATGAAGTGCTAGAAGTAAATAACGGAATAGGATATATTGAAGGTGGTGCATTTGGCGTAGGTCAACTCCCTCCTTCAAGAATGGAAGTGGGCAAGCCGATAGGTTATTTTTTCGGATATCAAACGGATGGGATTTTTCAAAACCAAGCTGAAGTTGCTGCACATCCATCTCAATTAGCCCTTGGTGCAGAGGCGAGTCCTGGTGATCTTCGTTTTGTGGATGTCAACGGAGATGGAATCCTTGATCCTAATGATAGAACTAGTATTGGTGATCCAATTCCGGCAGCGACAATGGGGTTCAATTTGCAAATGAATTACAAGAACTTTGATTTTGCAGTCTATACTTTTGCCTCTGTGGGGAATGATATGGTCAGAAATTACGAAAGAAATCTTACTGATGTGAATCGCCTTAATTATGTTCTGGATCGCTGGACAGGCGAAGGAAGTACTAATTCTACTCCAAGAGTCACTACGGGTGCAACTGGAAATTCAACTTTCTCTAGTTATTTTGTTGAAGATGCCTCTTATCTAAGAATCCAAAACATGCAGTTAGGCTATTCATTAGATCCTAAATATTCTGAAAAAGCGGGAATCACTAAAGTTAGGTTGTATGCAGGGGTAAACAATTTGTACACGTTTACAAAATACAAAGGTTTTGATCCAGGCGCATCCAATGGATCTCCAATTGGCGGTGGAATTGACTATGGTTTTTATCCAATTCCAAGAACCTATTTGTTAGGTTTAAACATTAATTTTTAATTCGTATAAAAATGAAAAAGTATCTATTTATTACCCTAATAACAACAATTGTACTCTCTACTATAACCATTTCTTGTAGTGATGATTTTGTTGACCGACCTGTTGAATATTCGATTGATTCGGAGAATTATTTTAACTCAAAATCCGATTATGACAATGCTTTAATTGCTTCTTATGATTTGTTGCAATCTACTTATCTTAATGCTTTATTAGGCGAAATTGCTTCAGATAATACGTTGGCTGGTGGCGAAAGTCAATCCGATACGCCCGGTTTTCAGCAAATTGACAAAATGATTCATACTCCTGTGAACAGTAATCTTAAAAATTTATGGGACTGGATGTTTGCTGGAGTTCAGAGAACGAATTACATTATGGAATTTAAAGACAAAACTGATTTTGAAGGCAAAAATCAAGTACTTGCAGAAACACGTTTTCTAAGAGCGTATTATCATTTTGAATTAGTAAAATGGTTTGGTGGAATTCCCATGAAAGGGGATGCACGATTCAATCCTGGTGACGAAAAAGTAATTCCTCGCTCTTCTATTTCAGAAGTTTATGCTTCAATTGAAGCCGATTTAATTTTTGCTTCCGAAAACTTATCTGCTACAGCGGCACAAAAAGGAAGAGCAACTAAAGGCGCTGCTTTAGCATTACTAGGGAAAGCCTATTTATATCAAAATAAATATCCACAAGCAGCAACCACTCTTGAAAGTTTAATTACGGCATCTCCTTATTCACTGGTTTCAGATTACAATACTATTTTTGAAAATGCAGGAGAGAATGGTCCGGAATCAGTTTTCGAAGTTCAATATACAGATGTTGAAGGTGCCGGATTTGGATGTTTCCAATGCAGTGAAGGAAATATAGCCGTAGGTTTTAGTGGACCAAGAAATTATTCAGGTGATTTATTTACGTCTGGTTTTAGTTTTAATGTTCCAACTCAGAAAGTCGTGAACGCATTTGAAGCTGGAGACAGAAGAAAAGCGGTAGCAATTTTAGACATAGAAGCTTGGGCTACTGCAACAGGCGCTACTTTTGGAAAGGGATATGAACATACTGGTTTTTTTAACAGAAAATACATTCCAAGAAAAAGACGTTCCGAAGCCCAAGGGGATTTAAATCTAACCAATCCAAATAATTACAGAGCGATTCGATACGCAGATGTTCTTCTGATGGCTGCGGAAGCCTACAATCGCGGTGGAATTGATGATGCAAAAGCAAGAGGGTATTTGAACCAAGTTCGAAGACGAGCTTTTGGAGACTTAAATCATGATATCTCCTCTTCTGGAGCTGCGTTGACTGACTTTATTTTGGCAGAAAGAAGAGTAGAATTAGTTGGTGAAGGCCACCGTTTCTTCGATTTAGTTCGTGCAGGAAAAGCAGCACAGGAAATTACTGGATTTAAAGCCAATAAGAATGAATTATTTCCAATTCCATTGGAAGAGATTCAATTTGCTAATGGAAATTGGGCACAAAATCCTGGATATTAAAACTAATATGATTTATATATGAAAAAGTTAAAATTAATACTAAGTATTTTTGTTCTAACGTTCTTTTTAGGATGTTCAGACGAAAACAATGATGTGGATTTGGACGGCGTGAAGGCTCCTTTAAATATAGCTGCATTGACAACCATAACTCAAGATAATTCAGGGAATGTCACTTTTTTGCCAAAAGGGGAAGGAGTTACCCAATTTGAAATTTATTTTGGAGATGCGACTACAACGCCTGCTTATGTAAATCCTGGTGGAACTGTTACTCATAAATATAGAGAAGGTAAGTATCAAGTAAAAATTGTAGGTGTAACGATCAATGGTAAAAAAACAGAAGCGATTCAAGAAGTTACCGTATCTTTTCTAGCCCCAACAAATTTTGAACCTACCATAACTATAGGCAGTAACCTTTCGATTAATGTAACTGCTAAAGCAGAATTAGAGACTTTCTTTCAGGTTTATTTTGGAGATGTAGCTAATGAAGTTCCGGTTGATTTTATGGAAGATGAAGTGATTACACACACCTACTTAAATCCTGGAACATATCAAGTAAGAGTGGTTGCCTTAAGTGGCGGTCTTGCAACAACAGAAAAAACACAGGCAATTACCGTAACTAATTTATTTGCAGCACCTATTCCTACGATTCCTGCGGCAAATGTAATTTCCATGTTCAGTGATAGTTATACAAATGTTGCTGTGGATACTTGGAGAACTTCTTGGTCGCAGGCTAACCTTGAAGATATTGACATCAGTGGCAATAAAACTAAGAAATATAGTGCCTTGAATTTTGTAGGTATCGAAGCGACTACAACTCCTATAAATGCATCAGCTATGACATTTTTTCACCTAGATATTTGGTCCTCGGATTTAACAGAATTTAAAGTTAAGTTAGTCGATTTTGGAGCTAATGGCGCTTTTGGCGGAGGTGATGATAAAGAACACGAAATCACAATTTCAAACCCTGAAAAGGAGAAATGGGTGAGTTTAGATCTTCCGTTAAGTACCTTTACCGGATTGACAACTCGCAGTCATATTGCACAATTAATTTTAGTTGGTGCTCCCTCAGGAAATACTACGGTTTATGTAGATAATGTTTTCTTTTACAATCAAGCAGGATCTATAACTGCAGCTCCAACACCAACTGTAGCGGCTTCTAAAGTGATTTCTATGTTCAGTGATGTCTATACAAATGTAGCGGTTGACACGTGGAGAACTTCTTGGTCTAGTGCCACACTTACGGATTTAAGCATCAATGGAAATGCTACCAAAAAATACAGTGCCCTTGATTTTGTTGGTATAGAAGCAACAACAACTCCTATAAATGCAACAGCTATGACCCATTTTCATACGGATGTTTGGTCTTCCGATTTCACAGTATTCAAAATAAAATTAGTTGATTTTGGCGCGAATGGTGCTTTTGGTGGTGGTGATGACAAAGAGCACGAGGTAACGATTACCGCTCCTGCAAAAGGATCGTGGGTGAGTTTAGATATTCCTTTAAGCACTTTTACAGGGTTGACCACACGTGCTCATATTGCACAGTTGATCTTTGTAGGAGCACCATCTGGAAATAACACTGTTTATATTGATAATGTTTATTTTCACAACTAATAAATCGGATAAAGTAAATTCATGATAAATTTAAAAGGATTGGATTTCAATCGATTATCACAACTGGATTTTTAAAAAAATAGTAAAAATGAAAAAAATAATAATAAACATAGTATCCCTTTTTGTCCTTCTTTTGATGGTCAATTGCCAGGAGGATAATTTAGGTTTTGGAGCAATAGATACTCCTGCCAACCTCCAAGTTGCAGTAGAAATAACGGGCAAGTCTGTTGCGTTTCCGAATGGAGATGGCTCGGGAAAAGTAAAATTTTCTAGTACGGCGGATAACGCTATTTCATATAAGTACATTTTTAGCGATGGAACTTCTCAGAATTCACCTAGTGGGATTTTGGAAAACACTTTTGCTACACCAGGTACAAATACATACACAGTTACTGTAATCGCTTCTGGAGCGGGAGGAGTAGCTACCAATATGACTTTGGAAGTAACTGTTTTCAGTGATTTTAAAGATGAACAAGCGGTACAATTCTTAACTGCTGGAACGTCCAGAAAATGGTATTGGGCGCAAACTGAGCCAGGACATTTAGGAGTTGGTCCAAATGTTGCTTGGTCAGATCCAACTTTTGGAACAAAAAATTATTACCCAGATTTCTATCAAGCTAAAGCTAATGAGAAATCAGCTACGTGTTTGTATAATAGCGTAATGACTTTTTCTCTTGTTGGTCCAATAATGAAATTTGAATTGGATAACAAAGGACAAACGTATTATAACGGTGCTTTCAAAGGTGGTGGTGAGGATGCTTGTTATGACCTAAACACTAGTGGGTTAAAAACAGTCACGTTGAGCAAATCCGAATCTTTCGTAACTAAGAATCCAGATAGTGCAACTCAAACCAGAGGAACTGTAATTAATATCGCAGATGGTGGTTTTATGGGGTATTTTGTTGGAACTAGTTCTTATGAAATCTTATCAATTACTGATAATAGAATGGTAGTACGCGTAATTCAATCTGGAAATCCATTTTTAGCTTGGTATCATACTTTTACCACTTCGCCTCCAGGTGCAGCTGTAACGCCAACTCCTACAGTTGATTATACTGTTTTGAAATTTTCTGATGAATTCAATACTGACGGTGCTCCAGATCCTACAAAATGGGGTTATGACCTTGGTGCTGGCGGTTGGGGGAATGGTGAAGCACAAACGTACACTAGTGCTGCTGATAATGTAATTGTTCAAGGTGGAAGTTTAAAAATTACTGCTAAAAAGGTAGGAACAAGGTACACTTCTACAAGATTAAAGACAGAAGATAAATACGAATTTACTTATGGTAAAATAGAGGTCAAAGCTAAACTACCAGTAGGTGGAGGAACTTGGCCTGCAATTTGGTCCTTAGGACAAGATTATAAAACAAATGCATGGCCAAATTGTGGTGAAATTGATTTCATGGAGCACCGAGGAAATACTCCGAATGTAATTCATGGTTCCTTGCATTATCCGGGGAATTTTGGTGGAAACGCAAATACGGCTACCACAACCATAGCAAATGCGTCAAGTGAATTTCATATTTACAAAACAATTTGGAGTCCCACCTCAATTCAGTTTTATGTGGATGATAAGTTATTCCATTCTTTTGCTAACAGTAGTTCAGTACCTTTTAACAGTGATTTTTTCATGATTTTGAATGTGGCAATGGGAGGAACTTTTGGTGGAGCTATTGATCCTGCTTTTACTCAATCTTCTATGGAGATTGATTATGTGAGGATTTATCAATAAAATAAGGAATTAATATAAAAGGGTCGGAATTTATTTCGGCCTTTCCAATATAATAAAAATGGATAAAGATGAAAAATAAATCCCTGTTAGCATCATTTGCTATAGCAGCTCTACTAGTTGCAGGTTGCAGTAATAAAATCTTGAAATCGCCTGTTGCTTTTTCCAAAGAAAATGTTTTAGAAACTAAAGTGGATTCTGTACTTCAACTGATGACTTTGGAAGAAAAAGTAGGGCAACTCAATCAGTACAATGGTTTTTGGGATATCACAGGTCCGACACCAAAAGAAGGTCAGGCAGCAAAAAAATACGAGGACTTAAAAAAAGGTTTGGTTGGATCAATGCTAAATGTAAAAGGAGTTAAAGATGTAAAAGCGTTGCAAAAAATAGCGGTAGAACAAACCCGCTTAGGGATTCCACTGATTTTTGGATTTGATGTGATTCACGGATACAAAACAATCAGTCCAATTCCGTTAGCCGAAGCGGCAAGTTGGGATTTACAAGCGATAAAAAAATCAGCTGCAATAGCCGCTGAAGAAGCAGCTGCTGTAGGGCTAAACTGGACTTTTGCGCCTATGGTTGATATTGCCCGAGATGCCCGTTGGGGTCGTGTGATGGAAGGCGCTGGTGAGGATCCTTTCTTAGGAAGTAAAATTGCCGTAGCTCGTGTACAAGGTTTTCAAGGCGAAGATTTAGCGGCGACGAATACTATTTTGGCTTGTGCCAAACATTTTGCAGGATATGCTTTTGCAGAATCCGGGAGAGATTATAATACCGTTGATATTAGTGAAACCGTATTGCAAAATACTATTTTTCCTCCATTCAAAGCAGCTGTTGAGGCTGGTGTTCGAACATTTATGAACTCTTTCAATGAACTAAATGGTATTCCCGCAACAGGAAATGCTTACTTGCAAAGAGAAGTTTTAAAAAGAGATTGGAAATTCGATGGTTTTGTAGTGTCTGATTGGGGTTCGATCAACGAAATGATTCCACATGGTTATGCGAAAGACAGTAAACAGGCAGCTGAAATAGCTATTAATGCTGGTTCCGACATGGATATGGAATCCAGTGCGTATGTGGAACATTTAGTGGCGTTGGTTAAAGAAGGCAAAGTCAAAGAAAGTGTTATTGATGATGCGGCAAGACGTATTTTGAAAGTAAAATTTGAATTGGGTTTATTTGATGATCCTTATAAATACTGTGATGAAAATCGCGAATTGGCAACTGTTGGAAAAACAGAATTTCAAGAAGGAGTTCTGGATATGTCCAAAAAATCAATTGTACTTTTGAAAAATGAGAAGGAGTTATTGCCTCTTAAAAAATCAGGTCAAAAAATTGCATTAATTGGGGCTTTGGCAAATGATAAAACGAGTCCATTAGGAAGTTGGAGAATCGCTGCTGATGATAATACAGCCATTTCAGTTTTGGAAGGATTGCAAAAATATCCTGGGAATCAGCTTACTTATACCAAAGGAGCTGATGTAACAGAAGGAAGAACGCAATTCGTTTGGGAAACCAAAATAAATATGACGGACAAAAGTGGATTTGCTGAAGCGATAGCCGTTGCAAAACAAGCGGATGTAGTAGTTATGGTTTTAGGAGAACACGGTTTGCAGTCCGGTGAAGGTAGGAGTAGAGCTGATATTGGTTTGCCAGGTGTGCAACAAGAATTATTAGAAGCAGTATACAAAGCCAATCCAAATGTGGTATTGGTTTTAAATAACGGTCGCCCATTAGCGATTCCTTGGGCTGATGAAAATATTCCTGCCATTGTTGAAGGATGGCATTTAGGAACACAAAGCGGTAACGCTATTGCTCAGGTTTTGTACGGTGATTACAACCCAAGTGGGAAATTACCAATGACTTTTCCTAGAAATGTGGGTCAGCTTCCACTATATTACAATTATAAAAATACAGGAAGACCGGTCATGAATGCGCCTGAAAGTGTATTTTGGTCTCACTATATTGATGAAAAGAATACGCCTTTATATCCCTTTGGTCATGGACTTAGTTACTCTAAATTTGATTACTCTGATTTGCAACTATCATCCAATTCTTTTGCTAAAAATGGCAAAATAGAAGTTTCTGTAAACCTGAAAAATTATGGCAAAGTTGCTGGAAAAGAGGTCGTTCAATTATACATTAGGGATTTGATAGGAAGTGTCACGCGTCCCGTTAAAGAGTTAAAAGGTTTTGAAATGATTGAATTACAGCCTAACGAAACCAAGAAAGTGGTGTTTACAATCGATGAAAAAACAATTGAGTATTTCACAGCAAATAGAAAATGGGAAGCAGAAGTTGGAGATTTTAAAGTATTCATCGGAGGTAGTTCTGTAACAAAATTGGAAGGCAATTTTCAATATTCTAATTAAACTAAAATGAAAAAAATAGTAGTATTATTATTTGTGGTCAATTTTTCCTATGCACAGCAAACCAATAGAAAACTGGTTTGGGAAGAAAATTTCGACGGAAAAGAATTAAATGAAAAGAATTGGAACTTTGAACTTGGTGATGGTTGTCCTAACTGTGGTTGGGGCAATAACGAGCGACAATTGTACACCAATCAAAACCACAAGATTACTAAAGATCATTTAGTCATTACAGCCAAAAAGGAAGCAGATAAATATACTTCGACGCGAATCACTACCAAAGGCAAAAAAGAGTTTCAATACGGTCGTTTCGAGGCGAGAGCAAAGCTGCCTGTAGGTCAAGGTGTGTGGCCTGCTTTGTGGATGTTAGGTTCCAATATTACTGAAGTCGGTTGGCCAAAATGCGGTGAAATCGATATTTTAGAATATGTTGGGAAAGAGCCCAACATGGTTTTTACTTCATTGCACACGCAAGACAGCCACGGAAATACTATAAATACCAAGAAAACAAGATTTGATGATATTGAGGAAGGTTTTCATATTTACGCTATGGAATGGACCAAAGACAAGATTGATTTTTTTGTAGATGATACTTTAGTCTATACGTTTGCGCCTGAAAATAAGACAGAGGCAGTGTGGCCTTTCAATCAGCCGTTCTACATTATTGTGAATATGGCCATCGGAGGGAATTTTGGTGGTCCTGAAGTGGACGATACAATTCTTCCGCAGGATTTTACAGTGGATTATATTAGAGTCTATCAATAACTGATAAAAATCATCTAAAAAGAGTATAACTAAAATAAGGTTTGATTCTAATTAGTTAACAATCAAGTCTTATTTTGGTTCTTTTATTTTTAAGAATTCCTTGACATAAAATTTACTGTGTTGACTAAAGGCATACTATTTGTACTGTTAATGTGAAAAAAAGAAGAAAAATTTTAACAAATTTTATTTTTGATATGTTAATTTTTATTAATTTTACTTGCATGTTAAAATATTAATTGGTTAAATTTGAAAACTTAACAACCTAAACACTCTTTAGCCTATAATAGAAAACTACTTTTTAGAGAAAAATCTCGAATTTTAATTAACAACTAAAAAGTATTATTATGGTTAATATACAACTTCCAGACGCGTCATTAGTTAAGGAATATGTCGCAGGTAATGAGGATGCCTTAGCTAAACTAATAAAAAGGCACGAATCAAAAATCTACGGATTTATTTATTCTAAAATCCCAGATCGAGATATAACCAATGATATTTTTCAAGATACCTTTATCAAAGTTATAAGAACTTTGAAATCAAACTCTTATAATGAAGAAGGTAAATTCTTACCATGGGTAATGCGTATTTCTCATAATCTGGTGGTAGATCATTATCGAAAAACGAAAAAAATGCCGATGTTCAGAGAAACAGAGGAATTTTCTATTTTTTCAATAATGTCTGATGATTCGTTAACAATAGAAAATAAAATTATAGCGGACCAAGTCCAAATGGATTTACAAAAACTAATAGAAGAACTTCCAGCGGATCAAAAAGAAGTATTAGTCATGCGTATGTATCAAGATATGAGTTTCAAGGAAATATCAGAGTCTACTGGAGTGAGCATTAATACTGCCTTAGGAAGAATGCGGTACGCTTTGATGAATTTGAGAAAAGTAATTGATAAACACCAAATTGTTTTAACCAATTAACAATATCTTGAAAGTTGCTGCGTTGTAATAGAAAACAAAAAGGTATTACTTTATGGCAAAAACTTACTCAAAAAAATCATTAGTTTCCCAAACGATGAAACCAAGTAAAGAAACAATTTCTTTTTTATTAGGCTATTCCAAAGCATTAAGCATAATAAAAATAGACAATAAAAGTTTCGAAATTATATCGAATTAGGACTCACTTGATTAAAAAACAAATCATTTTTCAAATGTAACCAGCTTAAAAATCCCACCGTATTTCAAATGGAACATGTGGGATTTTTATTTTTTGCTACTTTGCTTTTTGAGATAAGTATCAAGTACGGTTTTGCGACCAATAGTTTTGGTAATCACATCTTTTTCCATATCCCAGCCACGAGCTGGAGAATATTCCCTCCCGTACCAAATAATCTGTAGGTGCAGGTCATTCCATATTTCCTCGGGAAAAATACGTTTCGCATCTTTCTCCGTTTGCACTACGTTTTTTCCATTGGTTAAATTCCAGCGGTACATCAATCTATGAATGTGAGTGTCAACAGGAAATGCAGGAACTCCAAAAGCCTGTGACATTACCACACTCGCTGTTTTATGTCCCACAGCCGGCAGTTCTTCTAAAAATTCAAAACTTTGAGGCACTTCTCCAGCATGTTTGTCAATTAGGATATGAGACAATCCATGAATTCCTTTCGATTTCATTGGCGATAGACCACAAGGCCGAATGATTGCTTTAATTTCCTCCACTGACATTTTAATCATATCGTATGGATTATCTGCCTTGGCAAAAAGCAAAGGGGTAACTTGATTTACCCGCACATCCGTGCACTGTGCCGATAGCAAAACGGCAATTAATAAAGTATAAGGGTCTTTGTGATCCAGCGGAATAGGGATCGTTGGATATAATTCTTTTAACGTATTTATAACAAAAGTTACACGTTCTTGCTTATTCATTTTTGTATTTTTATACGTGTAAAAATAGTATAATTTTTAGTATGTGCCTAATCCAGCTGTACATTGCAAGTCCTCCTTCAAAAAACTTTTTTTCTAAGGTCATAAAGGAGCTTCCTGCCGGTCGCTCTTTATTACCAAGAAACAATAGTTTTTTTTAGTCTGGGCTTTTCATTGCCATCTGGGGCAGTAAATAGTATATAGAGGTGGAATTCTTTACCTTTGAGTGTATTACTTTTAATTAAAATGAATAGAAATAGCATTAGTAAAGATAGCTAAGTTTTAAAAAAGCAATAGCATTGTTGCGAACTTTACGGTTAACAAACAAACAAAATTATGACAACATTAAAAAAAGGCGATAAAGCCCCTGATTTCTCTGCCTTGGATCAAGATGGACAAGCACATCAATTAGCCGATTACGCTGGAAAAAAACTCGTAGTTTTCTTTTACCCGAAAGCAAGTACACCCGGATGTACCGCAGAAGCTTGTGATTTAAGAGATAATTTTGAGCGTTTTCAAGCTAATAATTATGCTTTGTTAGGCGTAAGCGCTGATTCAGCCAAAGCACAAGCCAAGTTTAAGGACAAGTATGAATTTCCTTTTCCGTTACTTGCGGATGAAGATAAATCCGTAATTCAGGCTTTTGGGGTTTGGGGTCCCAAAAAATTTATGGGTAAAGAATATGATGGAATCCATAGAACCACTTTTGTAATAGACGAAAACGGAATTATTGATGAGGTTATCGAAAAAGTAAAAACTAAAGAACACGCTGCACAAATATTGAAATAAATCTTTAGTAGTAAAAGTATAGAGCGTCTTTTAGAATCTAATTAGCTAATACATATAAATACAAAATCCTTGACTGTTTGCACAATCAAGGATTTTGTATTTAAACTATAATAAAGGGTTTAATTAGTTTCTTTCAAAACCTTATTTGGATCATAGCCAAAGAGTTGGTGTTCTTTTATTATTTCGGCAATACCAGAAGGAAGCATGGTTTCCCAGCCCATTTTGCCCTGATTGATCATGTTTAAAACTTCACGGGAGAACACTTCTAAAATAGAAGGATCATAATCATTTATATCAACTACTTTTCCATTGAACTTAAAGAATTTATACAGTTCTTTCATTCTAGGGTGTACCTTCAAGTTTTCGGAGGTAATTATTTCACCGTTTTCACCAATCATTGGATACAAGAATACCTTCATATCGCGATAAAATAATTTACCAAAAGCTTCTAGTATGCCACCACTTAAATGGCGGTAATATTTCTCGTCAAAAATATCCACTAAATTATTCACACCCATGGCTAATCCCATTCTTGCCTTGGTATAATTAGCAAAATATTCTACTACTTTATAGTATTCTTGAAAGTTCGAAATCATAACTGTTTGCCCAAGTGAGCAGAGTAACTCCGCTCGATCCATAAAATCTCTTTCATCGATTTCTCCATCGGAACGAAGGTTTGATAGCGTAATTTCAAAAATTACAAGTGTATTTTCTTTATTTACCTTGTTTTCATTCAGAAACATTTTCAATGATTTCTCATACATATCCATGTTAACCTTTGTTACTGGACGAAAACTTCCTCGGAAAGCAAGAATATTTTTTTTGTACAAGATGGCTGCAGGTAGAATGTTCTTGCCGTCAGGATTAAACATTACCGCATCAGTCATGCCATTTTTAACAAGTTGCAGACTCATCAAACGATTATCAACATCGGCAAAACGCGGACCTGAGAAATTGATCGTATCTATTTCCAATTGATCTTTATCTAGATGATCATATAAATAACGCAACAAGCGTTTTGGATCGTTGTATTTGTAATATGCTCCATAAATTAAGTTTACTCCCAGAATTCCAAGCGTTTCTTGTTGTAAACGAACATCCGTTTCTTTAAAACGAATGTGGAGTATAATTTCGTTATAATCCTCGTCAGGCTCAATTTGATAACTAATACCTACCCAACCATGGCCTTTGAATTGTTTGGCAAAGTCGATTGTGGCAACCGTATTGGCATAACTAAAAAACATTTTATTGGGATGTTTTTCTCGGCTCAAACGTTTTTCTATTAAATTGACCTCATGCGATAGCATTTTTTTGAGTCGGCTTTCAGTAACATAACGGCCGTCTTCCTCAATGCCATAAACGGCATCACTAAAGTCTTTGTCATAAGCTGACATCGCTTTTGCGATTGTTCCAGAAGATCCACCAGATCTAAAAAAATGTCTTACAGTTTCCTGTCCAGCTCCAATCTCTGCAAAAGTACCGTAGATATTTTCATTCAAATTGATACGGAGTGCTTTATCTTTTACTGAAGGGATTTGTTCGATGATGCGATCACCTTTTAATTTTATTTCTGTATCCATTTTCTTTTAATATGGCTAATATTTTGCAAAGTTAATGAAATAGGTTTCTAATGAAAGATAATTAACCCTATTTTTGTAAATAAAATCAAGAAAGTTGAAGGTATATTTTTTAGGAACTGGTACGTCACAAGGGATTCCTGTTATTGGGAGCAATCATCCTGTATGTAAAAGCACTGATAGTAAAGACAAAAGACTCCGTGTTTCTGTTTGGATTTCGTGGGGTAATTATTCTTATGTAATCGATTGCGGACCTGATTTTAGACAACAAATGCTTTCTTCACATTGCCAGAAGGTTGATGGGATTTTATTTACCCATGAACATTCAGATCACACGGCAGGAATTGATGATATACGGCCATTTAATTTTAAGCAAGGAGAAATACCAATTTATGCGCATCAAAGAGTCATTGATAATCTAAAAAGACGCTTTGAGTATGTTTTTGAAACCGTGAATAAGTATCCTGGAGCACCGTCTATAGAAACCAATGAAGTGATTAACAATAAGCCCTTCTCCATTGGAAACAAAACAGCAATTCCCGTGAATGTAATGCATGGAAACCTTCAAGTTTTTGGTTACAGAATAGACGATTTTGCCTATTTAACAGATGTCAAAACAATTGAAGATAGCGAAATTTTAAAGCTTAAAAATTTAAAAGTATTGGTTATAAATGCTTTACGAGAAGAACCACATGATACGCATTTCAATTTGAAAGAAGCATTAGATTTTATAACTTTGGTTCAGCCTGAAAAGGCCTATCTCACACACATAAGTCATATTATGGGATTTCATGAAGAGGTGCAAAAAAAACTTCCAAAAAATGTTTTCCTAGCGTATGATAATTTAGAAATTACACTATAATACCAATCCAAATGAAAAAATCATTATTTCTCTATTTATCTATTCTTGCCGTACTTTTTGCTGTGTTTACTTATTCTTTCTTGGGTAGCGAGGTCAAATTTGAACAAGAAAGGTACAAAAAAATAACTACTAAGCTGCGGGACAGTATCAATTTGTTAACTACTAAATTAGCTGATGCCAACTATTTTTCTTTGGAAAAAAATGAAAATGCTCAAAATTATTTTGATTCGGGAAGTGCAGAAAAGATGATTCAATACGAGAAATTAATTCCTGTTGTTACTGAAAAATTATTGGATTTAAACGCTAACCCAAAAGGAAATCCTTACACAGGACAAGATCAAATAGGTGCGAATAAATTTATCATCAATAAAGTAAAAGTGTTGAATCACCGATGGATTATCGCAGATTTTAGTGATGGGGATATTTGGGGGGAAGTTTTATTGAAGTACTTTGTCAATGAAGATGAAAGTATTTCTTTTGAAGTAAATCAGTCTTTGTTATACCAGAAACAAAAATAGCCAATAGATTAAATGGAGAAAAATCCTTTACTTAAGATATTCGACCTGCGATTATCTCCTTTCTGAGGATTTGTATCAGGTTTTATTTGGCCATTTTAAATTTCAATCGCAGATAGATCACTTAATGAAACTGCGATTGAAAATTATTTATTTATGGTCCACAAGCCAACTTTTGAAATCATAAAAATTTTGTGGAGCCACTCCATGGCCTATTGGATACTCCTTGTACGTTATGTCAATTCCTAAATTTTCTAATACTGCAGGTGTTTTCCTAGCCCATGCTACAGGGATAACTTGGTCTGAAGTACCGTGCGAAGCAAATATTTTTAAATTGTTAAAAGTATTTTTAAGGTAATCATCGCTAACAATTTCTAAATTTAAATAGCCGCTCATAGCCACTACTTTTTGGACCTTTTCTGGATAGGAGAGCGCCACAGCATAACTTAAAATCGATCCTTGACTAAAGCCAACTAAAGTTACTTTTTCAGGATCAATTGGATAGGTTTGAATCAATTCGTCAATAAATCCTGCAATTAAATCTCTGGAAACTTTAGCTTGATCGTGGTCGGAAAACTTATTTTGGTCTGCATCAAAATTGATTGCGTACCAAGCATAGCTGCCATATTGCATGTCGTACGGTGCACGGGCTGAAATTATATAATATTCATCAGGAAGCTCAGCTGCAAATGAAAATAAATCAGCTTCGTTGCTGCCGTAACCATGCAGTAGAAGTAAAAGTGGGTTTTTATCTAATTTTACTTTGGGCTCGCGTATTTTATATTCTAAAGATAAATTCATTTTTATTTATTGTTTTAAGAATCTTTATCAAAGTTTGAAAAAGTGATAAGGATATAGCACTTTGAAATTAAATTTAGGATATGTTGGATAACCATTTTTGAAAATAAGCTCCTAGTAAGGGAACGGGCTTTGTTTCCCCTTTTATGGCGCTGGTAATGCCATAAGACCATAGAACTAGTACAAAAATCCACATGGGTGCTGAAATCAGTAAACTGTCAAAATTACTGATGATAAGTCCTAGTGATATAAATGTTAAGGTGAGTCCGAGTCCTTGTCTAATGTGGAAGGAAGCAAATGCATTTTTATCTTCTGAGTTCATGGACATGGCTATAAAAACGCCAATTCCTAAAATATAACTCGTTATAGCAGCTGTTTTTCCTGATTCAGAGGTGTTGTTATTATTATTGTTCATTTTTCTATGCTAAAATTAATTTTGCTTGATTCACAATCCCATATACTTTTCCTTTTATTTCTGTTCCTAAAAATGCAGAATTTTTAGATTTTGAAAGGATTGCTGTTTTTGTAAAAATAGTTTTTGGTTCTGGATTAAATAAGGTCATGTTTGCTTTTGAACCTTCATCTATAGTTTGCATTTCAATGCCAAATGATGTTTTCCCGGCGGTCAATTTCTCAATTACAATTTCTAATGGTAATACAGTCATCAACGCACCAAAAGCGCTTTCTAGTCCTATTGTTCCATTTTTGGCTCCATCAAATTCCATTTTTTTATGCTCAATATCCATTGGGTTATGATCGGAGGTAATCATGTCAATCGTTCCATCTTTTATTGCTTTCAGTAATGCTTTTCTATCCGTTTCCGTTCGAAGCGGCGGTGAAACTTTATATCTGGTATCAAAACCTTCTAATTTTTCATCTGTTAAAACTAAATGATGCACGGCAACACTGCACGTTACCTGCAGACCATTGGCTTTTGCATCTTTGATTAATTGAGCGGATTTTTTAGTGGAAATCGTAGGTATATGTAATTTCCCACCAGTGTATTCTAAAAGGAATAAATTTCTTGTAATTTGTAATTCTTCGGCAAGGTTGGGAATTCCTTTTAATCCTAATCGAGTAGAAACAATACCTTCATTTGCCACTCCATTTCCTTTTATATTTTCGTCTTGGGAAAAAGCCACAATTAATCCATCAAAATCCTGAACGTATTGCAATGCAATTTTCAGCAAATTAGCATTGTCAAGACTTTTATTATAATCTCCAAAAGCGATGGCACCTGCTTTTTTCATATCGTATAATTCGGCCATGTCTTTTCCGGCACTTTCTTTGCTTAAAGCGCCAATAGGATAGAGTTGTGTTGCACATCCTAAAGCTTTATTTAACACAAAATTTACTTGGGACTGATTGTCAATAATGGGGAAGGAGTTGGGTTGTAACGCTATTGCTGTAAAACCACTTTTAGCTGCAACGGTAAGTCCATTTGCTATCGTTTCTCGGTCTTCAAAACCCGGTTCTCCCAGGCAAACACTAGAGTCAAACCAACCTTGGGAGACATGTAAATTATCAAGTTTTATCTCTTCGGCATTGTCAGAATTTGAAAGCGAAGTTCCTATTTTTTTTATAAGACCATCAACAATTAAAATATCTACAGTCTTATTGTGAAAAGGACTTTTTGAATCGATAATTTTGGCGCTTCTGATGATAAATTTCATAGGTTTATTTTAATTATTTGAACTTCGTTAACTATTTTACGAATCTTATAATTGCCATTTCTGCAATGAGAAATAACAGTGCAAAGATAACAAACCATTTCCAGATTTGATTATCCGATCGATCAGATTGTAGTGTATCAAAAAACGATTGTATGGATTCCGTTGTTTTAAAGTCGGAGAAATTGCTTAGATTGGCTGAAGCCAAATCACTTTCGGTTCTGCCATAATTAAAACTTATGTTTTCAATCCATTCTTTTTTACGGAGGATTTTAAAATTACCCGCCTGTTTAGGAAAATCATTGAAAGTCATTTTGACTTTGTTAGTCAGGATCTGTTGCAGAGGAATAAATTCTTCATCGGAACCTTGTACCGTCAAAATTGCGTCTTTATCCAAGGATACTTCAGTCCAATGGGGGGTATCATTTCCTATAATCAAAGCATCAATACCATTATTTGGATTGTACATTGCCATTTTATAAAAAGTAGGGACAATAAGCGGAGATTGTTGAAAATTTGAGTTCTCAAGAGAAATCGGAGCTGCAAAGACGGCTACTTTACCACTTGGATTGTTGGTTGAAGTCAAAAAAATGCTTTGATCTTCATAGGATAAAACAGCTGGATTTGAACTCGTTAAAGAAAACGATTTTTTTGTTTTAGGATATTGAAAATTAATCACTTTTTTCTCGAAAACACTATTGTAAATGGGATGATTGAAGTTGATTTTTGTAATTTGTTTTTCGTTATTCTCTAGCGTATTAAATTTCAGGGACCCAAAATTGGATACAAAAGAATTCAAATTTGTGATGGAACCTTCTGCCGATGGAATCAGAATTAAATTCCCGCCTTTTTGTACAAAAGATTTTAAAGTGGTTGTTAAAGCTTGGGGGATTTCATCTAATTCATTTAATACAATAGCATCTTGATCCTCTAGTTTATTATAATCCAAGGCACTTAAAGTATAGGTATTGAAATTGAATTCTTCAGCAGTATAAATACGAGAAAGGAAATTGTTTTTCGTCGGTTCACCAATGCTGATAACATTTGTTTTTTTTATTTTTGAAATACTAAAATAATAGGTGTTATCATAAGTCAAGCCATTGTCAATAATTGAAACATAGCCATGAAAAGCTTGTTTTGGAATGGTGAAATTAATACGTTTTTTGGATGTTTCTAGTGGTACTGTCGTTTTTGCAATAAGCGTATTATTATTGTTGTATAACGAAACTGGAATGGGATCGAAATCCCCTCCATATGCGCTTAGTTGGATACTTATCTCATAAAAATCATCAAGTGTTTTATCGATGAAAACGCTGTCAATGGAAACGTTATTTTTTTGTTCTGCCTTTGGGATGATAAAAATAGGATCATCTTTTAACGCGACATTTTTCAATTGTTTTTGATCAAGGCCAATTCCGTCGGTAATGATTATGATATCCTTTTTATAAGCGCTTTTATGGGCTTTTAATTGGGCTAGGATATTGTCCAATTGGAAAGGAGAGGCGCTGTGTTTTAGATTTTGTAAAGTAGCTCGAATCGACTTAATATCCGTATTCCAATAATTTTCTTCATTAGTAAGCAAAGAGAAATTTTTGTTTTTAGGGGTTTCTTCCAGCAAATCTTGGACCGCTCGTTTTAGTAGCTCCCCTTTTTTACCTTTGGCTTGCATGCTAAAGGAATTATCCAAAATAATATACAATTCATTGTTGGCATTTTTATTGTCTTTGGATTCAAAAAAAGGTTGTGTAAAAGCAATGATAACAAAAAATAGCAACAATAGACGGCACGCAAGAAGCAACCATTTCTTAATTTTAGAGCTTTTTCTAGTTTGAATAGAAAGTGCTTTTAAGAAGCGAACATTGGTAAAATATTCTTTTTTGAAACGACGTAATTGAAACAAATGAACCACTATTGGTATGATCAACGCGAACAGAAAGTATAGAATTTCGGGATGTTTAAAATGCATTCTGTGGTTAAGTTTACTTCACTAGATTTTATCTTCAACGGTGTTCATTGAATTTTCTGAGTCAAAAATACAAATTTGTTGACAGTTTTAAGTGAAGTTGTTATAATTTTTCAAAGGAAGAAACAATTGACAATCATTATGAATTTAATATGTATTTTAGCTTTTAAATAAAATTTACAAACATGAGAAATTCGTTTGCTGTAGTTCTTTTAATTTTAATTTTTTCGAGTGTTCAAGCACAAAAAAATAAATTGAATTTACTGGTAGGGACCTATACCCAAAGTTGTGATAGTAAAGGAATTTATGTGTATGAATTTGATTCAAGAATAGGTGATTTCAGTTTTAAAAATGCTACTGAAAAGGTGATAAATCCAAGTTATTTGTCGGTTTCAAAAGATAATAATTTTGTGTATTCCGTAAATGAATTTGGAGCTGAAAGTGCAGTAAGCTCTTTTCGATATAATTCAACAAGCGGAAAATTAGCATTAATTAACAAGCAAAGTTCAAAGGGAGCTGATCCATGTTACATTATCAATGATGAAAAAAATGTGATAGTTGCTACTTATTCTGGCGGGACTATTTCTGTTTTTGGTAAAAATAATGATGGAAGTCTTGCTGAGGCAAAGCAAGTAATCCAGCATTATGGAAAAGGAAGTAATGCTCAAAGGCAAGAAGGTCCGCACGTACACATGGTTCATTTCACTCCAGATCAAAAGTTTGTTTTGTCTAATGATTTAGGGAATGACAAAGTGTATTCTTATGCCTATAATCCTAATGCTGAACAAACTGTTTTAGAACTGAAAGATAGTGTTTCAGTACAATCGGGTAGTGGGCCTAGACATTTGACATTCAGTAAAAACGGAAAGTTTGTCTATTTATTACAGGAACTCAATGGTGCCTTAACGGTATTTAGTTATTTCAATGGTATATTGACAAAGATTGATGAAACCACTATTTTAGCTAAAGATTTCAAAGGAACATTTAGTTCTGCGGATATTCATATTTCTCCGGATGGGAAGTTTTTATATGCTTCTAATCGTGGTGAAGCCAATGACATAACAATTTTTAAAATTCTTAAAAGCGGAAAATTATTACTGAAAGGTCAAACCAGCACGCTGGGAAAAGGACCCAGAAATTTTGCAATAGATCCAACTGGGAATTTTCTTCTGGTAGCACATCAATATACCAATGATATTGTAATTTTTAAAAGGAATAAAACTACGGGAGCTCTAATGGATATTGGAAAAAAGATTGCTTTGTGTTCTCCGGTTTGCTTAGTTTTTACAAAGAATTAAAAACTATCAATTCAAAAAAAAAGGGTTGAAAAATGATTTCCATTTTTCAACCCTTTTTTACTATAGATTATTTTTTTTATTTTTTGTCCCCGATGGTCAGAAAGAAATCAGGATTAAGAAACGGAATACCGATCTCTATTTATTCTTGTCTTTTCTCTTTTTATCTCTTGTTTTTAGCATGTTTCTATTTACAGAACCGTGCGTTTTTTTCTTAGTTACCCCAGGTCCACCTAAGTTGACTTTCTTATTCTTTTTACTTTTCTCCTGAAAAGCACCATCTCCGTCTAGTTTTTGTTTTTTCATCATAAACTTAATCGGTTGTCTGTCTTTTTCAGGTTCGATTAATTTCGAGGAAATTTCAACTGTGTCTGGAAAGGATTCGATGGCTAATTCCATATTCATCAGCACTTCGATTTCTACTTTATATTCCTCTTCGCGAGGGGCAATCATGCTAATTGCGGTTCCTTTTGCATCGGCACGACCTGTTCTACCTATTCGGTGCATATACAATTCAGGTAATTCAGGCATTTCGAAGTTCACAACATGGGTAATGTTAGAAATGTCCAGACCTCTTGCCATAATGTCCGTCGTAATTAGACCACGTAAATTTCCTTCTTGGAACGAAGCCATGGTACTCAAACGATAGTTTTGAGATTTATTGGAGTGGATTACTCCAAATTGATCCTCAAAATCTTCCTCGATGCGCTCATGAACCATATCTGAAATTTTCTTATTATTCACAAATACCAAAACACGACTCATGTCTTCGTTGTTTTGCAATAGGTGTTTTAGAAGATTTATTTTGGTATTAAAATTAGGAACTTGATAGGCTGTTTGCTTAATATTCTCTAATGGTGTACCTGAGGCAGAAAGTGTAACTTCTTGAGGGTAATCAAAATAGTCATTCAAAATAGCATCTACTTCATCCGTCATCGTTGCCGAGAACAGAATATTTTGACGTTTTTTAGGCATCATGGCCAAAATTGATGTAAGCTGAGTACGGAAACCTAAATTTAGCATTTCGTCAAACTCATCAATTACTAGCTTTTGCATTTCTTCAAAACGAATCACATTATCTAATGTTAAATCCATGATTCTTCCTGGAGTACCTACAAGAATATCGCAACCTTTGTAAACGGCAGTTTTTTGAGTGTTGATATTAACACCTCCAAAAATTCCAATCGTTCGAACCGACATGTATTTTGTCAATTTCTCCACTTCTTCCACGACTTGAACTACAAGCTCCCGTGTAGGAACCAGAATCACTATTTTGGGAGTATGTCCTGGAGTAAATTTGTATAGTTTAAGCAAAGGCAAAAGGTAAGCAAATGTTTTACCAGTACCTGTTTGAGCGATTCCCATCATATCTCTTCCTGACATAATCACAGAAAAGGTTTTTTCCTGAATAGGAGTAGGAGTTGTAAATCCTAGATCGTCTATCGCTTTTTGTACGGATTTAGGAAGATTGAATTGCTCAAAAGTAGTCATTTGCTTAAATTTTTTGCAAAGATAGTCTTTTTGAAAGTAATGCGGAAAATCAAGTGGATTCTAACCATTTTTGATTCTATTTTCAACTTTTTTAGGAAGCTAATTATTTAATAATCGCTTTACACGTAACACTAATTCATTTGGATTAAACGGTTTTGCAATAAAATCATCAGCGCCTAGTTTAAATGCTTCGCTAACAGAATTTTCTTCTTCGCCTAAACTGGATAACGCAATTATAGCTTTTTTATCAAAATGGCTTCTGACAAAACTGATTACCTCCAAGCCAGATTTATAAGGCAATAGCAAATCAGTGATCACCATGTCTGGATTTATGTCATGCAATTGCTCAATAGCATTCAGTCCATCTTTCAAGACGGTCAGCTGATATCCTTCCTTACTTAAAATGAACACAAGTATTTTGATCATTAGTTCATCATCTTCAATGATCAGTATTTTTTTGTCGCTATTCATCTTGAGATATTTTATTTGTTATAAAGCTCAATCTCGTCAATCATTACCATTGGTTTTTTATTTTTTCGCTTTCGCCAAACAGGTAAATCATCTTGGTTTTGTATGACTAATTTAATTTTGTCAAAAGAATGGAAACTTGTATCTGCTAACCCTATTTCGCTGGTTTTTACTTCATAATTTTCTACTAAATTTACGATTTTTTTTTCAGTTATCAAATTCCATTTTTTGTTTTTATATCCAAATAGTGTAATTTTTTTTGGAATAAAAATCCAATTTCGTTGGTTATCTAAAAAGTGAAGTTGAATGTGATTAAAATCTAATCTATTGGTTATCAATTCTATTTCGGGATTGTTTCCATACCATCCAATCCAATTGATATTGTAGTCCGTATGCTCTTTAATTCCATCTACTAGTGAGGAGCTTCCTTTTGCAGAATATTCAATTGCTGGCGGAGTTAGAAAATTAACTTCTAGTTTTTCTCCAAGGTGGGTGGCTGTGTTTTTAGTAATTTCTAGCCAGTTTTCATAATATTTATTGGGAGATAGTCCCTCCTCGCTCAGTTCATAAATTCCCAATGCCTTGCAAGCTTCTGCAAATTGGAGTACTCTTTCAGTAAGTCCTGCTTTTACTTCTTTTTTTCCTTCAGTATTGATCACGAACATTCCGTGTTTATCAGTGCCATAAAACTTAGACTGTTCAAAAAATACATATTCTAGCGTGAGTCTTAATTTATTTATTCTGGAAGATAAAACAGGATCTTCACCTACTGACATCGCCGCTTCATTCAGTAACTGGTCATATTGGTCGATCGCTTTTGGTGATAAAAATGTATTTCTGTTTTGAATTGGACCAGAGTAAATGTCTAAAGGTCGGTTTGAATTTTCTTGATTTTCAGTCAATAAATTGAGATATTCTTTCACCGAAGAGGCGGCATTACCATAGAATCCTCTTAAGAAGTCATCTGTGGTGTCTTCCAAATCTATTTCTGTGTTCCACAATAATTTAGCTAAAAGATACTGTCTCAATTCCGAAAAATCTCCAGGAACATCTGCATAACCTTGGACAAATACTCCTTTCACATTGTTTTGTTTGAAAAGTTTATAGTTATCCGAAAAAGTATGAAAGTTTGGAAATGGAGCTAGGTAGTTTGAAAATTGAACCGTATAATCCCATAAATACAAATTAGAGGTAGTTTTCCCCCAGTTGTGCAATACTTTAATAAAGGTTTTGTTTTCAAGATTGGCTGCTATTGATTTTCCTCTATTCAATTCGATTGGACAAAATAAGGTATAAATATTAGGTTGTATTTTTAAATTTATGGGGGCTTTATAAGTATGTTGGTATGCCAGAGTGGCTATTTTTGTTTTAGGAAAATGTTTGGCAATTTTGTTGAGAAAAAAGTATAGAGAACCTTGTGGTCCGCCGTGTTTTTCATTTAATGATTTGCATTTTTCACACTCACAATACACGGCATCATCATTTTGACTTACCGATATAAATGATGCATTGGGATTTTTAGCAATAATTTCAGCAATTTTTTTCATGACCTTTTCAACTACAAGTTCACTGGTCATACAAAGCGATTCTGGCCTTCGCTTTCCCTCATAAAAGGCAAAAAATTCAGGATTTGTTTTAAAAAATTCTTTTGCAGGTAACAGGGTCTGAAATGAATGTCCCCAGATACTAAAATCATTTAGATGCCAGTCTAATTTATGCCAATCCCTGAAATCTTCATCAAAGGCATCTGGATAAAGTAGCACTCGGTATTCAAAAGAAGGATGGTGTGTTTTCTCCGTATTCTTTGGAAAAACCACTCTTTTTAATTTTGGGATATACAGGTCTGTTGCAGTGAATTTTCTAAATCCCCAATTTTCAAGTAAAGTATAAACGGCATATCGAAGAAGTTTTTCATTGGGTGCAATCAAATAAATATCCTTCTCATCACTTTTGATGCTGAAACTATTTTGGTCTTTTTTATTTTTTAACTTTGAAACAACGAGGTAAATGGAGGAAGCCATTTTTTTAGGTTCATCGTTTGTTTGAACTAAAAATGGATTTGTAAAACTTTTATCTAAGTAAGTTTTTAAAATTTTCGCAGCAGGCTTGGCAATTTCGTCGTCTGTGATAATCGTATTTTCATTCCCTGTTTCATTCTCAATTATAATATTAGATTGAGCCATAGCTTGCGAGTTAAAAAGAACTATAAAGAATAGCATATAAATTATTTTCAGCCGTATGATAAACATATTTTTAGAATTTATATTGCAACATTAGCGATAATTCCAATTCATTTTGTGTTAAGGTCCGGACATATTCTTGCTTGTTATAAGTAACTTGTAGGCCCGCTATGTAGTGTTTGCGGAACATTTTGTAATATCCTGCACCCATGCGATAGGAATCAAGCGAAATTCTTTCATTGAATTGTCCCAGAGTGGTTCTCTCTTCTGGAGAGGAACCATAACCAGAAGTCAAAGTTACATAATCAAACCGAGTTTCAAAGTAATACCTGATGTTTAGACTGACTGCGGGATACCAATTATTATTGTCGCTTTGAATAAAAGTTCTCAGATTAATCCAATACGACCCAATGTATTTTCCCGCCCCAAGAACAACCGTTGTGAAGTCATTATCTTGGGTTTTTAAATAGCGAATGCCCAAATCGCCTTCCCAACCTTTTTTAAAATTCTGATAAAAGGAATATCCAAGTCTCAATTTGCAGGAACTTCGGTCCAACACAAGGATTCTGGAATGTATTTGATTAAAAAAGGTTCTTTTTTTTCATGCATGTGTTTTCGCATTCGGGTGATAAGTTCCATATCTTCTCCTAATGATTTATGCCAGTAACCGCCAACTTTTATCGCTATTTCTTTATCGAACATTCCCAGACCACCTGAAACTAATAACAATCCATTGATTTGGCTCCAAGCCATTCTCCCAAATAGGAAGGATCGTACATACTCTAATTCCTGAAATCTAGGATACCAATCTTTAGGAAAATGTACCTGATGCAAAAAACCTTCTTTCACCTCACAAGAATTAGAAATTCTGATTCCAGCTCCTGTCGCGATTACTCGTGTTTCATTTTCCATAAATGGTTTCGCTAATTTTAGAATGGTATCAGTTTTTAAAATACAATCTACATCCGTGCATAAAAATAAGGGATATTGAGACGAATTGATTCCAGCATTAGAACCGTCTGCTTTACTTTTCCCGTTCACTTTATCCACCACCATCAACTTTGAATATATAGGGTTAGTCGATTTATAGTGTCCTCGAACGGGCATAGTCACGATTCTTTCTTGGTAATAAAAATCAACTTTAACCAGTTCAAATTCGGTTATCAATTTGGTTAAAGTATCATCTGTGCTGCCATCATTGACTATAATAATTTCGTACTTAGGATAGGTTAATGACAACAAAGATTTAACATTATAGACAATACTAACTCCTTCATTAAAAGCTGGTGCTACAACGGAAACGCCTAGTAAATGATTTGAACGTATTAATATATCTTCCGAAATGTATTTTTGGTATCTGAGATGTTTCAGTATCGCAAAATAGGAGAGAATTGATAAGACGATGTAAATTAAAATATAAGTTAGCGAAAAAAGCGAAATGAAAATTTCGTAGTAGTAAATAATTTGATGGGTAAAGTTATTTATCATTAGATATAGATTGCTCTTACATGTTTTGTCATTTTTGAGGTGTCATAATCTTGAGTAGCTAGAACATTTAGCCCTGTTTTATCTATTTCGTTTAAACAGTCAACTGCTTTTAATTTTAGGTCTTTATTGGTTTCATAGCATATTATATTTTCTAGAAAAGAGAGTATACTTTCATCGCCGATTACCTTTAATGTATCTAATATTTCTATTTTGAGCTCAGGTGTTACTTGGTCAAAAAGCCGCAGTATATCCTCTTTGGCTTCAATCAAAAAGAGTTCTCGGATGGCAATTATAGCCTCCTTTTTTACGCTGTTATCTTCTAGTTGAATCAATTCAATAATTTCTTTGGCGCTGCTTCTATAATTGTAATAAACCATTATTTTAAGTCCTAATTTTATAACTGAAGCGTTAGTGGTCATAAGCCACTGATCAATGTTTTTAGGAATTGGAATTTTCTTTTCATGCAATATGTCCATAATTTTTATCATATTCAATTGCGAAATCCCTGAGGATAATTCCAGAAAACTTTCCATGTGATTTTCTGACAAGGAGATATAGGCCATGTTGGCATTTGATTGAATTACAATATTGGGGTGTTTCAAATACGTTTTGATCAAAGACCCTCCTTTTTTATACTCTAAAGCTTGGTAGTGAAAAAATCCTTCACATTTATAAAAAGTTCTAAAATCGCGAATTAATCCTTCAGAATATTTATCAAGATGTAAACCTTGGTAAAAAATTGTGATTTGCTTGGATACCTTTCCCTTCAAACTACTCTTAAAACGAATCATGTCAGTAATGATCATTTCCTTACACCAGGATTTATGAAAAGGAATCTCTTTTTTAAAAAGAGATAATTTTGTTCTGAATTTTTCACTATTCGGTTTGGAGAGAATCATCTCCGTCAAAAACGTCTCTGCCTTATTGCTTATTGATTCTTTAAGGGGTTTATTACGCTCATAGCGTATTCTTCTTAATAGTAAAATAAGGGCTAGTAACACCGTCAATAGCACCATAAATGGAATAATGTAATTTTCTAGGTATTTAAGAAATAAGTCCATGATTAGCAGTGTTTTATAAGTTAATATTACAAATAAAATAAAGCCAAAAAAAATATTTTCGACGTATAACATTTAAATCCTTCAAAAGACATATTCTAAAAAAAGACTGGAATAGATTTAATAAGAGGTAGTTTTTTGGAATTCATTTTAACAAATCCTGATCCTTTTCAAAGGAACTTAGTAGTTTAGTTATTTTTATAGTTAAAAGGGAAACGGTACACTTTTTTTAAACATTAACTCCAAATTCGGATCAAATAAAGGAGCAAAATTCTTCTTTCCTGGAGTAAAAGAAGCATTTTACCAAATTAAAATTGTATTTGAAAAGCGTGGTCTCTTTATTTGAATTTTAGATTCCATGATACGGTTAGCGAATAAATCCAAAAATAATTGCCAGGATCAAAAGCTATTTCTTGATGTGCTACGTCAAATTGTGCACTCCAAGCTTCTTTGTTTTTGTTAGTGGTAAAAAAGTAACCCACATTAAAGCGCTGTGTTTTTAGGTTAATAATGGCAGCATCGTTAGCATCAAATATAAATTGATTGGCTTCAGGAGACACTCCCATGCTAAATAAAAAGCTCAAATAGTTTTCGGCATTGCTGCGGTATTTTCTATAATTTAAAGCTGCTGATGTGCTAGTACCTCCGTCACCTGGAGTAAAATTAGGCCGCAAGGACCAAAAACTGTTTCCAGTATACCAACCAATAGATCCCGTGTAAATTGTAGTTGTTGAACTGTATTTTAAAGTTCTAAAACCAGCCGAAATTTCTAGACTATGAGGTAGGGATTTGTATAGTTCAGCACCATATCTTAAATCGGGAAATAGGAAGGTATTGGCAAATCCTACATTTACATAAGCATACAGGCCTTTCGCAATTTTAGGGTATAAATCAAATTCTATTTGAGACCCATTTTCATTAAAACGGCGGTTGAAATTATATTTTCCAATAATGCTGCCATATTTTGTTTGCTTAGCATAACTCAATGTATAGTATTGCATGGGGTCAAAGGTTTTAGAGTAAATATCAACCGCAGCTCGCAAGCCTATATCGTTAGTTCGCAGGGTACTGTTTAAATCGCTCAGAAACTCTTTTGATTTTTTATCATCCGGATTTTGCGCAATATATGTTTTAACAGTATTTCGAGCCTCTACGGCGTTGTTTGTATTCGTAAGAGCAGTTGCCTTTAATAAAACAATTTCTGAATCATTTGGGAAGATTTTTAGTGCCTTGTTAGCCATTTCTAGAGCTTCATAGGGCGCGTCACTCCATGATTCGTTTTTAATTGCTGCAATCCAAGTGGCTTTATGCTGTAAATCTTTCTCTAAAATACTAGCAAATACTTTTCTGGCTTTTTTATAATCTCCATCCCAAGAATACGTTGTTCCTAAAAATAAACGGATATCATGATAATCAGGATATTTGGTCAATATATTTAGCAAAGTATCTTGCGCTTGTTTTCGTTGCTGGTTGAACGCTAAGTTCCGCGCTGTTTCAAAGGAAGTATCGGGGTTTCCATTATAGGCTTTTTGTTGTCCCTGCATTTGAAAGAAACCCAACAATGCCATTAAAAAAGTCAGTTTTGTAATTATTTTTGGAATCATTTTTTTAAGGATTTTTTAAAATTGGAGTATTCTTTATTTTCAGGACTTAATGCTATAAGACTGTCAATGGTCTTGTTTGATTCTTTAAAATTATTCATTCTTTTATAGGCTTGTGCCAATTTATAACCTAATTCGGGGTTATTTATTTGATTGCCTAATGCTTTTTTACCAATAGCAATTGCTTTTTTATTTTGCCCAGACCACCAATAGACATCCATTATAGCTAAGTAGGAATCACCATAATACGGCGTTCTGCTTAAAACTTCCTGTAATTCTATTTCAGCTTTTTTATAATCGCCATCCCAAGCTAAGGTGCGGCCCTTTAGTGTTCGCACGTCTCCATAATTGGGAAGATCGTTCAAAATATAATTGCATAATAGTCGTGCTTTTTCACGTTCTTTTTTGAAAGCTAAATCGCGAGCTAAAAAGAATATATGGTCCGGATCCAATCCTTTAGTTAGTTTTTTGATGATCGAAAGCTCTTCTTTTGTAAATTCATACGTTGGTTTATTATAGCTGGAAGCAATTTTGGTAATTTTGTTCTTTTTTGTTACGTATGAATTTAGTTTTTTAAAATCATCAAATGAACTACTTACTTTTTCGGTTATATCGCTATCTGTTTCGCTAATATTGAAATTTTCATCAATTTTAAACAGCGCTCCATCAGAATAAAAATTGTCTTTATAAATATAATCACTAATGCTTCCTTTGTATCTCATCAACGCAATGTTGTGGATGTTTCTAAATTCTCTTACCGTGTCTAGTCCTTTACTGATCCAAGTTGTTTTTTCCGGTTTGTTGAATTTGTAATTGTTCGTTAGAAAAGAAACTAAACTTGGTGTGACATCAGAATGAGAAGAAATGGATTTAAATTTTGCTGTTTTCTTCAATAGGGGACTGTAAATGTAAAACGGAACGTGAAAACGAGATAAATTATCTTTTTGAGGCACGGGAATTAAGCGGTGGTCTCCAGTAATTATAAAAATGGTATTTGCATAATCCGGTCTTTTAGCATACGTTTCCATGAAGTTTTTGATTGAACTATCCGTGTAAAGAAGACATGCAAATATGTCTTTGTATTCCTTTAGTTTATTTTTTTCAAAATAGGATTTGGTTTTTAGAATGCGTTCTACTTTTTCTAAATATATATTTTTGGACGGGAAATCAAAAGGTTCGTGATTGGTTAGCGTCATTATAATATCCAATCTAGGTTGTTTATTGTCTTTTAATTCGGATAATGTTTTGCGGTATATTTCAGCATCTGGATACCCCCAAGAAAAACCACCTGAATTTGCTTTAGTCTTATTATATCCGGGGCCAAATTTGTTGATGTCTATAATTTTATCGATACCATTGTATTCTAAAAAGGTACTTTTTCTGTCAAATGTCGATTCATCACCACAGTAATAACTGGTAGCATATCCATTTGATTTTAGAAAACTGATTAGCGAATTGTGTTTCGGTAGCGGATTTAATTCCATGAAACCATTTTCTCCAAACGGTAAGGAGCCCATCAATGAAGGTAACGCGCCAAAGGTACGTCCTGAGTTACTTACAAAATTTTCCCAATAAAGTGATTTCTCTGTCAAGGAATCGAGGTAAGGCGTGAAGCCTTTATAATCGCCATCATCTGTAAAATCACTGCCAAGTCCTTCCACAATGATGAATACGATATTCGGATTATTTTTATTAATAGTGAAAAAGGGAGCCAAAACATCTTTAGTATTTTCGGAGGCTTCTTCTAATGGAAATTCTTTCTTAAAAGTCATGCTTCCTTCATTTGCAAAAGCTTGGTCATTTT
Organism: Flavobacterium sp. CG_9.1; assembly: GCF_015751645.1. Taxonomy (NCBI): domain Bacteria; kingdom Pseudomonadati; phylum Bacteroidota; class Flavobacteriia; order Flavobacteriales; family Flavobacteriaceae; genus Flavobacterium; species Flavobacterium sp. CG_9.1. The sequence goes on along the minus strand of NZ_JADOVC010000006.1, from coordinate 41,704 downwards.
TGGCTCTTATAATGTCACTCAATAAGAAATTTAGTTTATTCTGCGAAATAGGTTTTTGATTGCTGGCTACTAAAAAATTCAAACTGCACGATAATAAAACGACTACAAGTATAATTTTTGCGTTGGCTTTAGGCCCATATTGTTGCAACAATCGGTTTAATCCTAAATAAACAATAGGAAGAATTATAAAAGGCAAAAATAGTAAAAAAGATAACGATAAAGAGGCAGTAACAGTGGTGTACATATCACTCCAAGAGTATCCAAGAAGATCAGCTCCAAGATTGATGTGCGTTGTAAGGCTATATCCTATTAAACCAAGTTGGATTAAGGCAATGATGGAAAATAGGAATCGGATAACCATTATTCCTAAAGAATTTTTTACTTGTTTTAATACTACATAAAGCGGGAAAAATAATAAACCAATAAATATTCCTGTAAAAAAATCATCTAATAATTTGTATAGGAATAATTGTATTTCGAAATTTTTGAAAATTTCAATTAAGCTTAATAGACAAAATATAAGCATTAATGAAACGGTAGAATAAAGATATTCCAAACTGTTTTTATAATTAAATTTAATTTTCATTGCGCTATAAATTATGCTTTGGTCATTCCTTTTCGGGTCATTTCTCCCCATTTCTTTTTTTTGTTAAAATAATAATCAAAATTTCCTCGTATTGCGGCATATAAGATGAAAGGATGATTAACAAAAGGTTCTAAAAAAGCAATTTGTAATAAACGAATGCCAGTTCCTTTCTTTTTATACTGGTGATAGGTTAACTCTTCTGTAATCAATGCTATTAAAGAAAAGAAAACTGTAAATAAATAGGCTAAAATAATTAATGCAAATGCATAATCCCACCTAATCTTATTAAATACAGTGAGAATTCCAAAGTACAGTATGCCGACAAATTCAATCACAGGTGCCATTCTTTCGAAAAAGAACCAATAGGGATAACTTATCAAACCCAGCACCTTATATTTTGGATTAAATCCAATTTTGCGATGTTTCCTTAAGGTTTCAATTGTTCCTCGAGTCCATCTGTTTCTTTGAGAAATAAATATTTTATAGTTGTCAGGAGCTTCTGTCCAACAAAGTGGGTCTGGAATATAGGCTACTTTATATATTTTGTTCTGTTCTTCCATGTAGGCTCTCATCCGCACCACAAGTTCCATATCTTCACCAACGGTATTTCTATCATAACCGCCAACCTCAATTGCTATTTTTTTATCAAATAAACCAAAAGCACCTGATATAACCAACAAACCATTCAGTCTACTCCATGCCATTCTACCTAACAAAAAAGCGCGAATGTATTCTAAAATTTGCCCCTGTTCGATTAGTTTTTTGGGAAAGTTTACATCGTGTAATTTACCTCCTTTGACCACACATGAATTTGCAATTCTAATTACTCCTCCAGCAGCGATAACTTTTCTATCTGTTGTTTCTAGAAATGGTTTGATCATTTTTTGGAGGGAATCTTCTAATAGGAGACAGTCTACATCTATACAAGCCACATATTCACTGTTACTAATGTTAAGTCCCATGTTTAGTGCGTCGGCTTTTCCTCCATTTTCTTTATCAACGATAATTAGTTTTTCAAATGCAGGATTAGTTGATTTGTAAATTCCGTTTCTAAGGGGTTGGGTTGGGATTTGTTCATTGATGAGGTAATCTACCTGGACTAAATTATATACTTCAATTAATTTCTCTAAGCTATCGTCTTTACTGCCATCATTTATTATAATTACGTCATAGTTTACATAGTGATTGGACAATAAAGAGCGTACATTCTCCACAATATTTAAACTTTCATTGTATGCTGGTGCTATAATTGAAATGGAAGGAGCGCTAGTAGAAGACATTATTTCTTTGTAGTTAACATAACTGTTTTTACGCTTGTATTCAATAGTCTCTATCGCTGAAATAAACGCAAGAACAAGGTAGGACGCAATGGCAGTCGCACTAAAAATAAAAAACAAATAGTGAAATAATTCAATTATATTTTGGACTATAGGATCTCCCATACTTAATTGTTTTCTATAAAATTAACGATTCTCAAATAGGGATCGTTAGCGGATTCGATTTTTAAAGCACAGAATTTTTCTCGATTAATTCCTTTTAAAATTTTCAAGGCCATAATCTTTATTTCAAAAAGGTCATGATTGATATATTTCATAATAAAGGATTCGTCATCACTTTCGTATAAATTTTCCATCATTTTAAAAACAGCGATTTGCTCTTCTTGACTGCGTTTCTGTAAATCCGTTTTTAAAATTTCTTTAGCTTCCAATACATTTAAATAGCTTAGTACATCAATTGCATCTAGTCGTACTTTTTTATTTCTGTGATGCAACAATTGAATGATCTCGTTTTTTGCTTCCAATTGATTGTAGATTTTGGCTAATTTTAGCGCAAAAATAATCACGGAGTCGTTAGAGGAATGCAACCAAGACGCGATATTAGAAATGTTTTGATTTTCTAATTTTTGCACTATTTCCAATAATTGAATCTGATCCCATTCTGAAAGTGGTGTTTCTAATAAATCTAAAAAAGTAAGTCCTTCAAAATCAAATAAATTGACCATATACAATTGCATTTCCTTTCGGACTTCTGGTCTAGGATGATTTAGGTGAATTATTACTTGATCATAAGCTTCCTTTATCTGAAATTGTTTTAATTCTCGGATTCCTTTGGCAATCACAAACCATTTTTTATGACTTAATCGAGATAAAGCATAATCGACAAGTTCCGTTTGATAATAAAGATTTTGGATAGAGTCCGCAACTTCACCCGAAACTTCATTTTTCAACTTGACCAAAACGGCAATTAAAATTTTCCTTTTAAAAGGTTCTTTGGCATCGTTTTTTAATAGATCAATAATCGCTTGTTGCTCTGAACTAATTGTCTCTTCTTCATTTCCAGCATAGAGATAAGTGATAAGAGCGGATTCATATTCTTGCTCATAGGCAATAGTGACCCTTTCTTTTTTTCTTAGATGGCCTCTTAAATATTTCAAATAAAAAATAAGACCAATAATGATTATTGAAAACAAACCAATTATAATCCAAGCAGCTTGAATGATAGTTGGAGAATCATTGAAATAGTCAATTAAAAAGGAATAGGTATTCATATCGAAACTCTGGGGTAATTCAATTGGACTTATCTAACTCAACAAGCGTTTTACTCTCAAGACTAGCTCGTTTGGGCTTAAAGGTTTACTCATAAAATCAGTGGCGCCTAGATCAAATGCTTTAAGAACAATTTGCTCTTGTCCTGCTGCTGAAAAAACAACAATAGGAGTGAGGAGATTTAATGTGTTTCGCACATGGCTGATCACTTCTAGTCCGCTGACAAAAGGCATCATAATGTCTGTTAATATTAATTCTGGATTATGTTCTTCAATTAATTCAATTGTTTTCTTACCATTCTCCGCTATAAAAAGCGAATATCCTTCTTTTTCTAATTTAAATTTAAGTAACATCGAAAGCATCGAATTATCTTCTGCGAGAACAATTTTTTTAGCACCATTCATATTAGATTCTCTTTGTTTTTTTGCGAAAGCAAAAATATTATTTTTCGTAGGTTGTTGGTAAAAGCTTGGGGCTTTCTTCCATTTGTATTTTGATTAGTATCAAAGTAAATTTTTAACACATCTTTGATTTTTACTATTTTTTATTTTATGCGCGTGAGGTCTAATTACACGATAGGAAACATTGTACTTACGTAAAATTATCTCTGTTGGTTTTAGCGAGTTGATTTCAGTGATTTATCACCAAAGTTCCTATTAATCCAACATGAATCAAAATACGAACTATTTCTTGGTTTTGTAAATAGGGATACACTTCTCAACGTACTGATATTGTTAATTTTGTTCAGAATTTAAAGGATTTTATACAAAATAAATAATGTTCAAAATAGTGCAATGGCTACTTATTTACACGAACAGGATTCATAAATAACGATAGATTATTAGAATGTACGAGTGAAAAAAGAAAAAGAAGTTTTATGATATTTATCCTCTTATCTTCGGCAAGATTGAACCTGAAAATTGAATCTTGTAATCCGGTCTGAGAGTGATTTGATTGGGTTCGAAAAAGACTATTAAACATAATACTATTTCGCAGCAAAAGACATAAGTAGGTTTTCATGTTTTTGTTAATTTTAAGTTGAATTTTGTAAGTACATATATCACAATTACAATAGTGGGGACTATTGTGTCGCAACGATATGGTACAAAGATAGATATAATCGTAATATAAAAACTTAAATATCCCTGTAGAGTATTAAAAACCCTCAAATACACCTAAACCAAACAAAGCAAAGTCGTATTTAACAGGATCTATACTATCTAATTTTCGAAGTTGCGAGTCTAACTCTGCGACTGCTTTTCCATCATTTTGCTTCCGAGTCAGTAATCCCAATTTCCTTGCTACATTTCCAGAATGGACATCTAATGGGCAGGATAAAGGTGCCGTTGAAATGGTTTTCCAGATTCCGAAATCGACTCCCTTATTATCTTGACGGATCATCCATCTCAGGTACATGTTGATTCGTTTTGCCGCAGAGTTATTTAGCGGATCCGATATGTGCTTTTGGGTTCGATACTGATGTGGAATTTCGAAAAATATTTTCTTGAATTCGTGGATGCTTTTTTGCATGGAGTGGGCTTCCTGATGTTTGCTAAAAACTGCCTCTAAGCCACCATGATTGGTATAGATATGTTTCAAACTTCTAATAAAGCTGGATAAATCACCTCCATTGAAAGTTCTATGTACAAAAGATTCCATTCGATCTAAATCATTTTCGCTGTGTGACATAACAAAATCATACGGCGCATTTCCCATCAAATCCATCATACGGTGCGAATTTTTGATGATCATTGTGCGATTTCCCCAAGCAATAGTGGCACTTAAAAAACCGGCAATTTCAATGTCTTCTTTTTGTGAAAATAAATGAGGAATTTGTACAGGATCACTTTCTATGAAATCAAATGTATTGTATTGAAGTACTTTTTCGTCAAGAAAATCTTTAAGTTCTGATTTTGTCATGATTGGAGCGCTTGGTAGCGAAGTAGAAAATTTAATAAGAAATAATACCATCAACGAGAGGTAGCAGGAAAAGAATAAAATTCTTTTTTAAAAGATACTAAAAGTACCTTCGTACATTTAAATTAGTGTCCGTTAAGTTCGTGTCGAAATGACAGTTGGTTTTGCTAAAAAAAATAGAATAGGTCTAATTACTAATTTGTCCATCTACCATCACTAATTTTCTATCGGCCATATTGGCTAACTCTTCATTGTGGGTAACAATGACAAAAGTTTGTCCTAGTTCATCTCGTAATTTAAAAAACAATTGATGTAAATTTTCTGCAGAAGCCGTGTCTAGATTTCCTGAAGGCTCATCAGCAAAAATGATCGCTGGTTTGTTGATTAATGCTCTAGCAACGGCTACGCGCTGTTGTTCTCCTCCAGAAAGCTCATTGGGCTTGTGGTTGATTCGATGCGAAAGTCCCAGATAAGTCAATAATTTTTTGGCTTCGGTTTCTGTTTCCTGTTTGGATTTATTGGCAATAAATGCAGGAATACAAACATTTTCTAGCGCTGTGAATTCCGGTAGTAACTGGTGAAATTGGAATATAAAACCTAAATTCAAATTTCTAAATTTCGATAAAGTTTTGTCATTCATCGTCAGGATGTCTTCATTGTTGATGCGCAATTCAATTCCATTTTCAACGGTTGGTTGGTCCAAAGTACCAAGAATTTGCAAAAGCGTTGTTTTTCCAGCACCTGAAGCGCCAACGATAGAGACTATTTCTCCCTGTTTAATGTGTAAATCTACTCCTTTTAAAACATGTAGTTGATCGTAATATTTATGTAGATTTTTGGCTTGTATCATTTTGAAACTATTTTCACAAAGAAACAAAGATTTTAATGATTATTAAATGCAACGCCTATTATTTTGCCTTGACAAAGTATAAACTTTAGTTAATAGGCTCAATTTCTTGCTATTTTTTAAATAAATTTGAGTTAAATTGACATATTATGAAAAAAGTAATTGGAGTTTTTTTGGCACTGCTGCCTTTTTCATTTTGTGCAAAAGAAAAGAATATAATGGTGCCAAAAAGTATAGAGACAAAAAATATGGAAATACAAAACGGAAAAGAAGTAGCTACTTTCGCAGGAGGATGTTTCTGGTGTACAGAAGCAGTTTTTTTAGAATTAGATGGGGTGAGTAAGGTAGTTTCAGGCTATATTGGCGGGCATACCGTAAACCCGAAGTATAGTGAAGTTTGCGATGGAGAAACAGGACATGCTGAAGCGATTGAAATTACATTTGACCCATCCAAAATAGGATTTGGGGAACTATTAGAAATATTCTTTGCTACACACGATCCTACAACCTTAAACCGTCAAGGAAATGACGTTGGAACACAATACAGAAGTGAGATATTTTACCACAATGCAGCCCAGAAACAATTATCCGAGGATTATATCGCTTTGATGACAACTGAAAATACGTTTGGAAAACCAATTGTTACTAAAATTTCGGAAGCAACGGTTTTTTATGTCGCTGAGGATTACCATCAAAATTATTATAATTTGAATAAAACACAAGGGTATTGCAGTTATGTGATTACGCCTAAAATTGATAAATTAAAAAAAATATACCAAGATAAGCTCAAAAATTAATTGGCATTAGATTTGTACGTATTCTGGAAAATAATAATTTAAATACTATGACAGAACAAGTGTCCGTTAGTAAAGTAAATAATAAAACCAGAAATCTAATTTTGGGAATTGTATTTGATGGCATTGGAATGCTCTCGTTTACTGTTCCTCTAATCGGTGAGTTTTCAGATGTGATTTGGGCTCCATTAGCAGGTTTTTTGATGACCTGGATGTATAAAGGAACGATAGGGCGGGTAGGAGGAGTAGTAACTTTTCTGGAAGAGATTTTACCATTTTCGGATTTTATTCCAACCTTTACCTTAACCTGGATTTATAATTATGTAATTAAAAACAAAGATGCCTCGTAAATTCGAGGCATTTTTTGTTAGTCGTTAAAAAGAAATCCTAGACCCATGCGCTTGAGCATTTTTTTTTCGAAAGCCCAAAAGAATTTGAACTGTCCAAACAAAAGGCCAATCAGCACTAAAAGTATTTGGTAAATGGGAAAAATTAAAAGTAACCGAACAGGCGTAAAACAATAGCCTAAATCTTCTTTTGTAATTCCAAGCCAAAAGCAAAAAGGTTTTGAGAGCCATGCTGATGCAGATCCAGTTATAGCAAAAACAATAAATATAATAGTAAGTTGGAAATTAGTTTCAATGCCCCAACGTTTTTTTAGTTTGTTCATTTTAATTTATAATCAGTACAAAGGTAGTGATACTGTTTGTGAATAGGTACTAGCACATTAAAAAATGGACGATAGAAGTTTTGAAGTGGCATTTAACCAGAAAATGAAAGAGTAATTTTCAAAAACAAAAAATTTCAATCTTATCTGATGGGTACAAAACCAAAAAGTATTTGATTGTACGTATTTTGAAAATAAATCATATAATTATAAATCAAGTAATTCACTTCGTATCCGTAATTAATCGTTGGATCATAATTGATGGTCATTTCATATAAATTAGGATCATATCGTTGCGGTTGCAAAACACGGCTGTTCCATTCCATAACATAAAGTTGATTTTTAGCCGCGAGAAAGGCTTGAGAATGATAACCTCTTTGAAAAGCTCTTGAATTGAGCCACATATTAAATCTTGGATCAATTATAATTACTTCATATTCAAGTTCGTCATTGGCAATACGGACCGTGTCACCTTGAGCCGCAACCGTTTTTTCAGTTGTAGGAAAACTTGACTTCGATGTGTTACAACTAATAATAAACACCAAAATAATTGCTAATAAATAAACACTATTTCTCATAATCAAAAATTGAATACTAAAATTACAATATTAAATGATTTATTAATAACGTTTTAACAAAAAAGAGAGGTTGCCTTTTAGGGACAACCTCTCTCGAATATTTAAATAATCTAGGACTAGCTTAACAAACTAATAATTTGTGAAGCTAATTCAGTACCGATTCTGTCTTGTGCTTCTCCTGTTGCAGCTCCAATGTGTGGAGTCAACGAAATTTTATGGTTCATCAAAATAGCCATTTCAGGAGTTGGTTCATTTTCAAAAACGTCTAATCCTGCAAATAATACTTTTCCGCTGTCTAATGCTTTTACTAAAGCCACTTCGTCAATAACACCGCCACGGGCACAGTTTACGATGCCCACACCATCTTTCATAATGGCAAGTTCTTTTTCGCTAATGATGTAACCATCTTGAGCAGGAACGTGTAATGTAATGAAATCAGCTTCTTTGAAAACCGATTCCAATGATTGTGAAACGATGGTAGTCGTGATGGATTGTCCGTCAAAAAATTCCACTTTAACATCCACTTGAGGGATAAAACTATCGGCAGCAATCACTTTCATTCCTAATCCTAACGCCATTTTAGCGGTAGCCTGACCAATGCGGCCAATTCCAACTATTCCTAGCGTCTTTCCTCTTAATTCGATTCCGTTTGCGTAGGCTTTCTTCAAACCATCAAAGTTGGTATCGCCTTCAAGCGGCATATTTCTGTTCGAATCGTGCAAGAAACGAACACCAGAAAATAAGTGTGCAAAAACTAATTCTGCCACTGATTCTGAGGATGAAGCCGGAGTATTGATTACGTGAATTCCTTTGCTTTTAGCATAATCCACATCAATATTGTCCATTCCTACACCACCACGTCCTATAATTTTCAATCCAGGACAAGCGTCAATAATGTCTTTACGAACTTTAGTAGCACTACGAACCAATACTACACTTACATTATTTTCATTAACAAAATTAGCCACTTGTTCTTGCGCTACTTTTGTCGTTATCACTTCAAATCCACCTTTTTCTAAAGCTAGAATTCCACTTTTTGAAATTCCGTCATTGGCTAATACTTTCATTTATTTTTTATTTAAAAATTGAATCATTTAAAAATTAAAAGATTCAATATGGATTATTATACTGTATAAATTAAATGTTTAAAAATTGCTTTTTCAAATCTTTAAATCATTCAATTATTTAATTTTTAAATCTTTGTTTCCAATTCTTTCATAACATCTACTAAAACCTGAACGCTTTCTAAAGGAAGCGCATTGTACATAGAAGCTCTGTAACCACCTACGGAACGGTGACCTGGTAAACCTGAAATTCCCGCTGCTTTCCACATTGCATCAAATGTTGCCGCATGCGCTTCATCATGCAATAAGAAAGTAGCATTCATATTCGAACGATCTTCCACTGCAGCTGCTCCTTTAAATAAAGGGTTTCTGTCTATTTCTCCATAAAGTAATGCCGCTTTAGCATTGTTAATTTTTTCAATAGCAGCAATTCCACCAAGGTTTTTCAACCATTGTAAGGTCAATAAAGAGGCGTAAACAGGGAAAACAGGTGGCGTATTGTACATACTTTCTGCTTTGATATGTTTGGCGTAATCCAACATGCTTGGGATTATTCTACCATTTTTACCTAAAATTTCATCTTTTACAACAATAAGTGTAGTTCCCGCTGGACCCATATTTTTTTGTGCTCCGGCATAAATCAAATCAAATTTAGAAAAGTCTAATTCTCTAGAAAATATATCCGAACTCATGTCGCACACTACTGGCATATCAACTGACGGAAATTCCTTCATTTGTGTCCCAAAAATAGTGTTATTACTCGTGCAGTGGAAATAATCAGCATCCGCTGGTACAGTATATCCTTTTGGAATATGATTGTAGTTTTGTTCTTTCGAAGAAGCCACGGTAACAGTTTCTCCAAAAAGTTTTGCTTCTTTTATCGCTCCTGCAGCCCACGTTCCCGTATCCAGATAAGCTGCTTTTCCGCCCTCTTTCATTAAGTTGTAGGGAACCATTAAGAATTCTAAACTCGCTCCTCCAGCAAGAAATAAGGCGCTGTAGCCTTTTCCTTCTAGACCTAAAAGTTCAAGAGCAAGTGCTCTAGCTTCATCCATAACGGCAACAAAATCTTTACTTCTGTGCGAAATTTCTAAAAGCGATAACCCGGAATCATTAAAATTTAAAATTGCTTGTGCTGATTTTTCAAAAACTTCTTGCGGTAAAATACAAGGTCCTGCGCTGTAGTTGTGTTTTTTCATGGTGTAGTTTATGTCCAAAAAATTAAAGTGCAAATTTCGACAATAGGAGTTTAAAAAGCGTTAATTAATTCGGAATAATTGCACTTTTTTCCACTAAATTGTTAACAAAAATGAAATTGTATCGATGTTATCTGCGTAATTCCATAATCGGGGATTTTGAGTTTGTCCAAATGCCACGCTGTTTTCTATAGTCTCATCAGCAACGATACATTGTAATCGCTCATTTTCAGACTTTAATCTTGTTTTTAAATCATTTATATCCTCGTAAAACTCGTAAAAAACACTCGAAATAGGCGAGGCATGACTTTGATCTTCTTTCAAGGTAAGAAATCCGTTATCCAATAATTTGAAATTACTCATCAGAAAAACGGCTTTGTTGTAATCGTAATTGTTAGCGTATTTTTCATAATGAATGACGTCTTGGTAAGCAAATATCGCTTCAAAAAACGGAACAAAGGAATATTCTTTAGGCACAAATAGTTTAGAAACATTGCGGCAACCCAATCCAAAATAGCGAAAAATATCTTCCCCTAAAGCGGTAAGTTGTTCTTTGGTTTCATTTCCTGTTAAAACTGCCACTGAATTTCTGCTTTTTCGAATAATGGAGGGTTTGTCTTTAAAATAATATTCAAAATATCGGGCTGTGTTGTTGCTTCCTGTGGCAATAACGGCATCAAAATTTTCTAATTTCCCCTCTACAAAAGTAATATTCTGAGCTAATGCTGGCTGAACTGCAATAATGTATTTCGCCAAAAAAGGTAACAAATGCTGATCATTTGAGGATGTTTTTACCAAAACAGTATTTCCTGTAATCAAAACCGAAAGGAAATCGTGAAAACCCACTAGTGGAATATTTCCAGCCAAAATTAAAGCGATGTTTTTGGATGTTCTATTTTGTAAATCATATTCGGAAAGCCATTTTGTCAAATTTTCGTCCGTTAGGGCTTCTGCCCAGGATTGTATGGAGAAATAGACGTTGTCCGCAGTATACCAGCCATTGTGTGACTGAGACAGATTTATCAATGCGATAAAAGCATCAAAAAATGTATCGTTATGCAAAACAGCTGGCTTTTTGACCGTGTTGTCCTTAGAAAACTGACCTAGAAATTTTCCTAATTCAACAAAAACACTTTTTTTTGTTTCTAATGTCATTATGTTTGCTTATGAATAGTTTAGATTGTAATTTTGCACAAAAATAAGGATAAAGTATTTAGGCATTGTTAAAAAAACGGAAGTTTTAAAAACAAACTACATTCCTAAAAACGGATCCTTTTAAACAAAGAACAATGGCAATTATTATAACAGACGAATGTATCAATTGTGGTGCTTGTGAACCCGAGTGCCCAAATACAGCAATATATGAAGGAGCAGACGATTGGAGATATAAGGATGGAACTAAACTTAAAGGGAAGGTAATTTTACCTGATGGTACTGAAATTGACTCTGATGAAGCTCAAACTCCAATTTCTGATGAAGTATACTACATTGTACCTGGAAAATGTACCGAATGTAAAGGTTTTCACGATGAGCCTCAATGTGCAGCAGTATGTCCTGTAGACTGTTGTATCCCAGATGATAATCACCTGGAAAGCGAAGAGACTTTATTGAACAGACAAGCTTTCTTACATAACGAATAACACTATTCTGATAGAAATAAAAAAGAAATCCTGAGTTTTTGCTCAGGATTTTTTGTTTTGTTTTTTTCTTGCGACAATTACAAACGTGTCATAGGCATAGGTTTTTCGATCGATTGTTTTTACGATTTCAAACCCATTTAGATACAGAAACAATTGTATTTCATTTAAAGTAAAAACGCGAACGGTTGAAAAATCATCTGCAATTATTTCCTTTTTATTATTTTGAAAAGTATAGTATTGCGCACTCCATTCCAGTAAAAAATTTTCTGACGAAGTTGTTCTCCAGTTGCTGGATCAAAAGTAAATCAAATCTTCAAATGGAGCTTCATGCAGTATAGCTTCATCATCCTTGGTAAATGGAATAAACCTATTGGCATCTATAAAATCAAAAATTAGAGTTCCTTCTTCGTTTAGGTTTTTATATATGGATTGAAAGGTGTTATTTAGGTCTTCATTTGTGATTAAATAACTAGTTGAGCGTCCTGTAATTAAAATAGAATCTACTGGTTGCTCTAATTTAAAATCCCTCATGTCACCATGCAAGAAAATCCCTTTTTTGTTTCGCTCTTGCGCAATTGCTATCATGCTTTCGCTATAATCTAGACCAATGTAAGTGGTGTTATGGGCTAAAAATCGTTTCGAAAGATTGCCTGATCCACTACCAATTTCTAAAACAGTTTTACCATGATAATCCTGAATTAAATTGTTGTAGAAGTTAAACTCCTCATCGTAATCTATAAAATTTTGGTACATGGCATCATAGATTGCTGCCATTTTTCCGTTGTAAAGATTTGCCATGCTGCTTGTTGTTTTACGTAAAGTTTTGAAAAAATGTACCAAATGAAAAAGGGCTGTCTAATTGTGACAGCCCCTTTCTTAATTATTTTAGGATAAAATTTAGAATTTATAGTTTAAAGATAAATTAAACATTGTTCCCAATTGGCTAAAGTGATATCCATCATACGTCATTTGAGAATAACGACCATTGAAAGTAACTAAATTATATTGAGTTCTAGTTTGAGCTGGATCGTTTAAAATAGCTGTACCAGCTGCGTTTTCAGCTTTAAATTTCCATTCAGGTAATACATTTAATAGGTTGTTTACATTTAAGGCTATTGTTAGTTTGTCACTAGCAGCGTAATTAACACCTAAATCAGTAACCATTTTTGTTAAAAATTCTACTTTTAAATCATTTGACATACCAGCATTCTTAAATTTTGTAGGTCCAAATACAGTATTGTTCAAAGTGAATCCAAATTTTCCAAGTTCATATTCTGCACCACCAATAATTTTAAATTGTGGTCTTGAAGTAAACAATAGTGCTTCTTGTGTTTGATCAATTACTGATTGGTTAACTGCTACTACACTTGCTGGATTTTTTACAGGTCCATCAATTTCGTTTTGTAAAGTATAGTTACCAGATATATTAAAGCCCATTTTTCCAGACCCTACAATTAGATTTTTGTATCCTGCAACAAGATCAATACCTGATGTTCTAGAATCAATACCGTTCACAAAAAATGCTGATGTGTTAGTAGGAGAAAAAGTAATAGGGTTTCCTAAAACAATTCTATCTTCCACTTTAATATTGTAATAATCTATTGTAAGATTAAAATTCTTATTTGGTTTCAAACCTATTCCAGCGGTAAAATTAGTAGACTTTTCTGAGTCTAATTTTGGAACACCACTTGCTCTAGCAGCTGATGATACATTATTTATTAAACCTTGCACAACAATACCTTGTCCAGGAACAAATGAGGATTGTGATTTTTGAGTATAAATTTGGTGTAAAGATGGAGCTCTAAAACCTGTTGATAAAGAAGCTCTTATTGTGATTTTATCTTCAGAAAATTTATATCTTGTACTTGCTTTCCATACAGTTGCACTACCGAAATCACTGTAGTCTTCATATCTAACAGTACCATTAAGTAAGAAATCTTCTGTTATGTCTAATGCAACGTCTAAATAAAGACCTAGGTTGTATCTGTTGAATTTACCAGAATTTTCTGGAGTATTACCTTGAAAGGAATCGGCTCCACTTCTGTTTCCAATATATGAAGCTAGATCTCCTGCGAAAATTTCAAAATTTTCAGTTCTAAATTCAGATCCAAAACCTAAGCTTAATTGATCACTTAAATTTTTGGAAATATCGATATTCCCTACATAATGATTGAATGAAGTTCCACCTGGTTTAAAAGTAATTGGAGTAGATATACCATATAAAAAGTCCTCTCCTGGATCTTTACTATCATTACCATTAGCATCATTAAATGATCTGTTTTGAGAATTTGAAACGGTGTATATTTGCGTATTTCCTCCAGTAGTTAAACTTACATCTGTGTTCCAACCATTTTTTGTTGATTTGTAGCCGATTGTCGCATTGTAATCATTAAGATCACCTTCGAATGTTGGCACATAACCTTGGTATGATGCAGCAGTACCGTCGCCAAATAATGTTGCTAAATATGGCATGTCAGCTACTGATCTCCAGTATGGAGTTCTGTAATTAGCAAATGAATTTACTTTCTTGTAAACGTATGCTGCATTGTAATACATTTGATTGTTTTCATTGTAATCAACCCCACCATTTACTAAAAATTTAGCTGCTGCCGTTTCTGGAGATCCGTTTACGTTTCCAGCATCAGGTTTTAAAGCTAAGAAAGCATTCACATCTGCAGGATTAGCACCAAAATCAGCGATTTCGCCATCTGCATTTACTCTTCCAGGTCTATTCGCTAATGCTACTTTTGAAAAGTCAACAGTATAATTGATAAATCCTTTTTCACCAATAGTAGAACCATTGTTTAAACTTACACCATACATTTCTCCATCGCCTTCACTAGTTATTCCTGTTCTCAATGTTACAGATCCTAGAGAAGCGTTCTTTTTTAATATGATGTTCATTACACCTGCAATGGCATCAGATCCATATTGAGCAGATGCTCCATCACGAAGAATTTCAACTCTTTCAATAGCATCTGTAGGAATTGCTGAGATATCCGAACCTGTTTCTCCACGTCCTGGAGAAGTCTGTGTATACACAAGTGAACTCATGTTTTTTCTCTTTCCATTAATCAAAATTAACGTTCTACTTGGTCCCATATTTCTAATTTCATACGGATCCAATAATGAAGTTGCATCATTTACAGGTGTTTGAACCGTGTTGAAAGATGGAATTTTGTACTGTAATGCTTTATCAAATGAAGCTTGTCCAGTTGATGTCAAGTCTTTTGAAGATAAAACATCTATTGGTAGTGCTGATGTCGTATTACTTCTTGGCGCCGTTCTGGTTCCAGTAACGACAACTTCATCTAAGTTTTGTCCTCCTTCTTCTGATAAAACCACGTTCAAGGTTGCATCTGTGACTACTTTTTCTAATTTAGAAAAGCCTACATAGCTAAAAACTAAAGTAGCTCCTTCTTTTACTTTGATCTTGTAAGCTCCATCCATGTCAGTAGAAACTCCGTTTTGCGTTCCTTTTTCTACAATGTTGACTCCTGGCAATGCATTGCCTGTGTTGTCTTTTACTACTCCCGAGACCTGTTGTTGCGCAAAAACAAACGAGACGTTTAGCAGGATTAATAATAATGCAAATTTTTTCATAATAAGTTGTATTAGGTTTTTGGTTTGGTTTAAAATCAGTCGCAATATAATTTTTTTTAACATAATTGTAACATATTTTTTAAATTTTTGTAAAAAACATTTCAGCCTTTTTTAATGTCCAATTTTTAATTATTTAAAACATTTTTAAAATGGTATATTTGCAAACTTTTAGAGCCCATACTTTATCTTAATTTTAATATCGTATCAGTTTTAAAAGCAGCAGGTATTCGTACTGAATTCTATCCTTAAAATAGAAAAGGGACGATGCAATATTCCATTAAAAAACAAAATAGTATCTACCGATGAAAGCAGGAATTGTAGGATTACCAAATGTTGGAAAATCAACATTGTTTAATTGTTTGTCAAATGCAAAAGCGCAAAGTGCCAACTTTCCTTTTTGTACAATCGAACCTAATATAGGTGTAGTAAATGTTCCTGATTCCAGAATGGAAAAATTGGAAGAATTGGTTAAACCGGAACGCGTACAAATGGCAACAGTAGATATTGTTGATATTGCAGGTTTAGTTAAAGGAGCCAGTAAAGGCGAAGGTTTAGGAAACCAGTTTCTTGGTAATATTAGAGAATGTAATGCGATTATTCACGTATTGCGTTGTTTTGACAATGATAATATTGTTCACGTTGATGGAAATGTAAATCCCATTCGTGACAAAGAAACTATCGATATTGAGCTGCAATTGAAAGATTTAGAGAATGTTGAAAAACGTTTGGAAAAAGTAAATCGTGCCGCCAAAACAGGGAACAAAGAAGCGCAAACCGAAAAAGCACTTTTAGACCGAATTAGAGAAACGTTACTGCAAGCAAAATCAGCTAGAACAGTAACTCCGCAAAACAACGATGAAGAAGTTTTAATGGAATCTTTTCAATTGATTACTGCAAAACCAGTTTTGTACGTTTGTAATGTAGATGAGAATTCAGCGGTAAACGGAAATGCCTACGTAGATCAGATTCGGGAATTAGTAAAAGATGAAGATGCCGAAGTGATCATTCTTTCTGTAGGAGCTGAGGCTGATATTACCGAATTAGAAAGCTATGAAGAGCGTCAAGTTTTTCTTGAAGATATGGGATTATCTGAGCCAGGCGCATCAGTTTTGATTCGTGCAGCGTATAAATTATTGAAACAACAAACTTATTTTACCGCAGGTGTCAAAGAAGTTCGTGCTTGGACTATTAATATTGGGGCAACCGCACCACAAGCAGCTGGAGTAATCCACACGGATTTTGAAAAAGGGTTCATCCGCGCTGAAGTAATTGCTTATGAAGATTTCGTTCACTACGGCTCTGAAGCCAAATGTAAAGAAGCCGGAAAATTCAAAGTAGAAGGAAAAGAATATGTAGTTAAAGATGGTGATGTAATGCATTTCCGTTTTAACGTCTAGTTATTGCTAGGAACGAAGCAATCTCATTACGAAAACATCAAACCTGCAGAAGAAATTTTGCAGGTTTTTTTATATCTAACATTTTTTTGTACCTAATCCAGCTTTTCTCTTCAAGATTTTCCCATCCATCTCTTTTTTCTAAGTCATAAAAGGAGCTTCCGTTGGTCGCTCTTTTATGTCAAGAAAAAATAAGATGGATTTGAAAAATGCTTTCCGTTTCAATCTGGGGTAAAAGTGCTGTAGAGGAAAAAATGAAGATTCGTTTTCTTATTTGTTTTGTAATCTGTGAATCAGTGGCGAATTATTTTATTACTGTTTTATTTTCACTACTTTTAACAAAAACGAACGATCATGAAAATAATTGCCTTTGGCGCAAGCCCTAGTAAGAATTCTATCAATAAGAAATTAGCGACCTACGCTGCTCATTTATTTGAAAATGGGGAAGTTGAGGTTTTGGATTTAAATGACTTCCAAATGCCGATATACACTGTTGATATTGAAAAAGAAATAGGACACCACGCATTGGCGCAAGCGTTTTTAGATAAAATTGCTATTGCTGATATTTTGGTGGTTTCCATGGCAGAAAATAATGGAAACTATTCCGTGGCATTCAAAAATGTTTTCGATTGGTGTACTAGAATAAATGCAAAAGTTTTTCAGGAAAAACCCATGCTTTTGATGGCAACATCTCCAGGAGCAAAAGGAGCAGCAAGTGTTTTGGGAATAGCTAAAAATGCTTTTCCTTTTTATGGTGGAAATATAAAAGAAACATTTTCTTTACCTAGTTTCGATGCTAATTTTGATATTGTAAACGGTAAGATTTCCAACTCTGAATTGGATAACCAGTTGAAAGAACTTGTTAAGAATTTTTAATCTTTTAATCTTTAAATTTTTAAATCTTGAAATAGAAAATGTCAATATCATTCTTGATAACTTTGATGCTTTCCTATTTTAATTTTTATCGAATTACACTACATTAGCGCCAAATCCACAAAATCTACAATGTCCGATCAAAATCAATATACCGAAGATAATATTCGGTCACTCGACTGGAAAGAACATATTCGCATGCGTCCCGGGATGTACATCGGGAAATTGGGAGACGGTTCCTCACCGGATGATGGTATTTATATTCTTTTAAAAGAAGTTCTCGACAACTGTATCGATGAATTTGTCATGGGAGCTGGAAAAACTATTGAGGTAACCATCAAGGACAAAACCGTTACTGTTAGGGATTATGGTCGTGGGATTCCATTGGGAAAGGTGATTGATGTAGTTTCCAAGATGAATACTGGAGGAAAATACGATTCTTTGGCATTTAAAAAATCCGTTGGTTTGAATGGAGTTGGTACAAAAGCAGTAAATGCTTTGTCTAATTATTTCCGTGTAGAATCCGTTCGGGATGAGAAACAAAAAGCAGCAGAATTTTCAGCAGGAAACTTAGTGCTCGAAGAAGCTATTATTGAAACTACGAAACGCAAAGGAACTAAAGTTACTTTTATTCCGGACGAAGCAATTTTCAAAAACTACAAATTCCGTTTCGAGTATATCATCAAAATGCTTAAAAACTATTGTTACCTAAACAATGGTTTAACTATTTTATTCAATGGAGAGAAATATTTTTCTGAAAATGGTCTGAAAGACCTGTTGGAAGAAACCATTCATGCGGATGATTTGGAATATCCCATCATTCACTTGAAAGGGGAAGATATAGAAATTGCCTTAACACATAGTAAATCGCAGTACAGCGAAGAATACCATTCCTTTGTAAACGGACAAAATACAACGCAAGGCGGAACGCATCTCGCAGCCTATCGCGAAGCAATTGTAAAAACCATTAGGGAGTTTTACAATAAAAGTTTTGAAGCTTCAGATGTTCGAAAATCTATTGTCACAGCAGTTAGTATCAAAGTAATGGAGCCGGTTTTTGAGTCACAAACTAAAACCAAATTAGGATCAACTGATATGGGTTCTGAGCCAGGAATGCCTTCGGTACGTACTTTTGTAAATGATTTTGTGAAAACAAAGTTAGATAATTATCTACACAAGAATCCTACAACCGCAGACGCGCTATTGCGGAAAATTCTTCAAGCCGAAAGAGAGCGTAAGGAACTGTCCGGTATTCGAAAATTAGCCACAGATCGCGCCAAAAAAGCGAATTTACACAACAAGAAATTAAGAGATTGTCGCGCCCATCTTCCGGACACGAAACATCCTAAAAATCTGGAAAGTACCCTCTTTATCACAGAGGGAGATTCAGCTTCCGGATCCATAACCAAATCACGTGATGTTAACACTCAAGCGGTTTTTAGTTTGCGTGGTAAACCGTTGAATTCGTATGGAATGAGCAAGAAAATTGTGTATGAAAACGAAGAATTCAATTTATTGCAAGCGGCGCTGGATATTGAAGATGGATTAGAAAAATTGCGGTACAATAACATTGTAATCGCTACCGATGCCGATGTCGATGGCATGCACATTCGGTTGTTATTGATTACGTTCTTTCTACAATTTTTTCCAGAATTGATAAAAGAAGGACATTTGTATATTTTGCAAACGCCACTATTTAGAGTTCGAAACAAGAAAGAAACCATTTACTGCTATTCTGATGAAGAGCGAAAAGTAGCCATCGAAAAATTAAAACCAAAACCGGAAATCACAAGATTTAAGGGATTGGGAGAAATTTCTCCAGACGAGTTTAAAAATTTCATTGGAGAGACTATTCGTTTAGATCCTATTATGATGGACAAGAACACCTCAATTGAGCAGTTATTGTCTTTCTATATGGGTAAAAATACGCCAGACAGACAGGAATTTATCATCAAGAATTTGAAAGTGGAATTAGATGTAATCGAAAAGAATTAATTAGTAATAAATGTAATATGATTAGCAAAAAAAATCTGATTTATGCTGTAATAGCTTTTGTACTTGGGTTTGTATTAACATTTTTTATTATTAAAAGTTTGAAATAATAAAGACTTGGCTTATTCAAAAAAAACAATGAGTAATAAAATTGATGTCAGAAAATCTTCAAAATAATACATTATTCACTCAAGTTGTTGATTTGCTTCAACAATCAAAACAGCAAGTAGTAAGAACAATAAACCAAACCATGGTTTATACTTATTATGAGATTGGGCGCATGATTGTAAAAGAAGAACAAAACGGAAAAGATAGGGCTGAATATGGCAAGCAATTATTAAAAGGTCTTTCAAAGCAGCTTAATAATGAGTTTGGAAAGGGGTTTTCTGTTGATAATTTGGAAAATATGAGGAGGTTTTATTTATCGTATGCAATTTCCGAGACACTGTCTCGGAAATTAGACTTAATCAATAATAAATCCGAGACAGCGTCTCCTATTTTTAAATTGAGCTGGTCTCACTATATTTTTCTAATACGCATTGACGACGCAAATGAACGAAATTTCTACCAAATTGAGTCTGGAAAATACAATTGGAGCTTACGCAAATTAAAACGCCAATACGATTCTGCTTTATATACCAGATTGGCTCTAAGCAGAGATAAAGAAGGGATTTTAAAACTTTCTGAAAAAGGTCAGATTATTGAGAAACCTAAAGATATAATCAAAGATCCGTATATTCTTGAATTCCTTGGTCTGCCAGAATTGCATCAATATTCTGAATCAGAATTAGAAGAAGAAATCATCAATAAGCTCGAACATTTTCTGTTAGAATTAGGTCATGGTTTTACTTTTGTGGCGAGACAAAAGAGAATCACTTTTGATGATAAACATTTTAGAATTGACTTGGTTTTTTACAACCGAATATTAAAATGTTTTGTTTTAATTGATTTGAAAATTGGAGAGTTAAAACATCAAGATTTAGGACAAATGCAAATGTACGTTAATTATTACGACCGTGAAATGCGTTTAGAAGACGAAAATAATACGATTGGAATCGTTCTTTGCCAAAACAAAAGCGATTTGGTGGTGGAATACACTTTACCTGAAAATAACGAACAAATATTTGCCAGTAAATACAAAACGGTATTGCCGAGTAAAGAAGATTTATTGAAACTAATTGAACAGATATAAAAGCTTATAAGTTGGTTGGTTAAACAACCTAAAACAATTAAACTTTTAAACCTTAAACTTTTACATGAAAGACGAAGAAGAAGATAACATCATCCCAAATGAAGACGAATCGGAAAACGAAAGCAATGATTCAAACGAATCAAATGACGAAGGTTTTGACGATATCGTGTCTTCTGGAGGACAGCATTTTTACGATAATCAAGAAGACGGAAACGATACCATTACCAAAGTTACGGGAATGTACAAAGACTGGTTTCTAGATTACGCATCTTATGTAATTCTAGAGCGTGCCGTTCCTGCTATTGAGGATGGATTTAAACCGGTACAACGCCGAATCATGCACTCGCTAAAAGAGTTGGATGACGGCCGTTATAATAAAGTGGCCAATGTTGTTGGGCACACCATGCAATACCATCCTCACGGAGATCAGAGTATTGGTGATGCGATGGTGCAAATTGGTCAAAAAGAATTATTGATAGACTGTCAAGGAAACTGGGGGAATATCCTAACAGGTGATGGTGCTGCGGCTTCTCGTTACATTGAAGCGCGTTTGTCTAAATTTGCTTTGGAGGTTATTTATAGTCCAAAAATTACAGATTGGGGGGTTTCTTATGATGGACGTCGAGCGGAGCCGAATAATCTTCCGGTAAAGTTTCCTTTATTACTAGCTTCCGGTGCCGAAGGAATTGCTGTGGGTCTTTCCACAAAAGTATTACCTCATAATTTTAACGAATTAATAGATTCATCGATAAAAATATTAAAGGGAAAACCGTTTACGATTTATCCCGATTTTATGACACAAGGGATTGCCGATGTGTCCAATTATAATGACGGTTTGCGCGGCGGTCGCGTTCGGGTACGCGCTAAAATTGCGCAACTCGACAAGAATACTTTGGTAATTACCCAAATTCCGTTTTCTACGAATACGACGACTTTAATTGACAGCATTTTGAAAGCCAATGATAAAGGCAAAATCAAAATTAAAAAAATTGAAGACAATACCGCGGCTGAGGTAGAGATATTAATTCATCTTTTTCCAGGTGTTTCGCCTGATAAAACCATTGATGCCTTGTTTGCATTTACAGCTTGTGAAACTTCGGTAGCGCCATTGGGTTGTGTGATTGAAGATAACAAACCATTGTTTATTGGCGTTTCTGAAATGTTGAAAATTTCAACCCACAGAACCGTTCAATTACTGAAAAGTGAACTCGAAATTCAATTGGGTGAATTGGAGGAACAATGGCATTTTCTTTCTTTGGAACGTATTTTTATCGAAAATAAAATCTATCGTGACATTGAAGAAATGACGACTAGGGAAACGGTAATAAAAGCGGTTGATGATGGTTTAAAAGCACACACAAAACACTTAAAACGTGCTGTTACCGAAGATGATATTCTGCGTTTATTGGATATCCGAATTATGCGTATTTCTAAATTTGACAGCAATAAAGCGCAGGATAAAATTGAATCGCTGGAAGGTGATATCGAACAAGTAAAGCACAATTTAGAGCATCTGATTGATTTTGCAATTGCTTATTTTACCAAGTTGAAAGAGAAGTACGGAAAAGGACGCGAGCGCCAAACAGAGCTCCGTATTTTTGATGATATTGAAGCTACAAAAGTAGTGTTGCGTAATACTAAATTATACGTTAATAAGGAAGAAGGCTTTGTAGGTACGAGTTTGAAAAAAGATCAATACGTGACGGATTGTTCTGATATTGATGATGTAATTGTTTTTCTTCGTGATGGAAAAATGATGATTACTAAAGTGGATGCTAAAACCTTTGTGGGCAAGGATATTATTCACATTGCTATTTTTGACAAAAGCGACAAGAGAACGATTTACAACATGATATATCGTGACGGAAAATCTGGTCCTTCTTACATAAAGCGTTTTAATGTTTCGGGAGTGACGCGTGACAAAGCGTATGATTTAACGAATGAAACCACTGGCTCACAAGTGCTTTATTTTTCTTGTAATCCAAACGGGGAGGCAGAAGTAATTACTATTTTACTACGCCAAATAGGAACGGTCAAAAAACTGAAATTTGATATTGATTTCGCCAGTTTAGCCATTAAAGGAAGGGCTTCCAAAGGGAATTTGGTAACCAAATATCCTATCAAAAAAATCGAATTGAAAGAGAAAGGGATTTCGACTTTATTACCTAGAAAAGTTTGGTTTGATGATACCGTTCAACGACTAAATGTAGATGGAAGGGGAGAGTTGCTTGGCGAATTTAGACCAAGTGATAAAATTTTAATTGTTTCGCAAAACGGAAAAATAAAAGTAATTACGCCCGAGTTATCCACTCATTTTGATGAAGATATGATTGTTCTTGAAAAATGGATTCCTAAAAAACCAATTTCAGCCATTTATTACGATGGAGAAAAAGAGCGCTATTACATCAAACGGTTTTTGGTAGAAACTGAGAACAAAGAAGAAAGTTTTATTACAGAACATCCTAGTTCCCATCTTGAAATCGTTTCGACTGATTATCGTCCAGTTGCCGAATTGATTTTTACGAAAGTAAAAGGAGTGCAAAAAGAAAACATGACCGTAGACATAGAATCCTACATTGCCATAAAAGGATTTAAGGCGTTGGGGAATCAATTAACAGCAGATAAATTGAAGCAAGTAAATCTTCTAGAGTCGTTGCCTTATGACATTCCAGTCGCCGTAATTCCAGAAGAGTTGGAAGTTTTAGGAAATACTAGTGCCGATGATTCCGATGTTCAATTAGACGATGATGGTCAAATAACTTTAAGTTTAGAATAAAAGAAAAGCGCTCATGGAGCGCTTTTTTTTGTGAAATATTATTTCTTTTTCTTTCGCATTTTCATATTCAGGAATTCTACCCCTAGTGAAAATGCTATGGCAAAATACAAATACGCTTTTGGTACTGCGCCTACAGTTTGTCCCACTAATACGGCTTCAGATAAATGCATACTTTCAGTGATTAGCATGAAACCAATTAAAATCAAGAATGCTAAACCTAAAATTTGGATAGATGGATTATTGTTTACAAATGTTCCAACAGGAACGGCAAACAACATCATCACCCCAACCGAAATGACCACGGCCGTTACCATGATATACAAAGCCCCTTCCAATCCATTAGTCATCCCAACGGCTGTAAGAATACTATCAACAGAGAAAATAAGGTCAATCAATAAAATTTGAAAAATGACATTACCAAATGATTTAGCAGCTGAAGTTTTTAACTCTTTTTCCTCTTCTCCTTTATGATCTACTTTTTCATGTATTTCTTTGGTGCTTTTATAAATAAGGAATATTCCACCACCTAGTAATATCAATGCTTGACCATTAAAATGAGCACTAAACCAACCCCAGTCAAAGCTAAAAAGAGGTTCCTTCATTTTGATCAGCAAGGTAATTCCAAATAACAATGCAATTCGCATAAACATAGCCAAAAACAAACCTATTTGTGTCGCCTTTTTTCGTTTTTCAGGGGGTAATTTCCCCGTAACAATCGATATGAAGATAATATTGTCAATCCCTAAAATGATTTCTAGAAAAGTCAATGTCAATAAGGCGACCCACGCGTCCGGATTTAAAAATACTTCCATTCTATTTTTGTTATAAATTATAAAACTTAATCGGCAATTTTTGTAACGGTTCCTCTTTGTTTAGCATCTGAACCTACCATACCGAATTCAAAGGTATATGAATTTTTTGTGGTTGTCAAGATTTTCATACCAATAGCTTTTTCTTCCGCCATGTTTTTTGGATGTAATTTGAGCAATACATATTCACAATCATTCACCCAGCGTATGGAAGCCGTATCTGTTTTTCCTTCAAAAGTTTCGATTTCGATACTATCATTGCGTTCAAAAACGGTCGTTTTCTTTACCCCTTCAACTTCGTATTCAAATTTGAATTTTCCAGTTTTAAAGTCCTTACAGTTGCGCTCCGCATCATAACAGGACAGTAGGGAGACTAGCGGAAGTAGTAGTAGTATTTTTTTCATTAGTAGGATGTTTGTTTTTAAATTTTTATAAAGGATAGTAAGGTTGCGGTCTTAATCGAAGATTTGTGGGCTAGAAATGTAATTGCACAATTTTAATATCATATTTGTCTAAAAGACCACTAATTCCTTGACTTGAAAATTTAGCTTTTTTCATCGGATTGAACTCGGGATCAATTTTATAACTGTAAGCTGTTGTAAAATCAACGCCTGCCAATTGCGTGTCATTGAAGACCGCGTTATCTAAATTACAATTTTCAAAAACCGAATTCGTAAGATGGGTCCCAACAAAATTGACCTCTTTCATCGAACAAGTAGTGAATTTTGTCTTTGGCATTTTTTTATTAGCAAAGGAGGAATAATCCAAAACGCAGTCCTGAAAATTGACATTAAACAAGAAATCAGTACACTTGCTAAAATGGATTCCTAGCAGTTTACAATCTTTGAACCGAACTGTTTTTAAACTCGTTCCTGTTAAATCGGTCATGGCTAAATTGCAATTGATGAATTCGCAATCCATAAAAGTATTGTTTGAAAAATTACTATTGGAGAAATCGCAATTCTGGAACACACAATCTTCAAATTCTCGATTGTTAATTCTTTTGCCGATCCAGATGACTTTGTCAAATGTTTTTTGAATGTGAATTAGGTCTTCCATTAGTCGTCAGATAAGCTTCTTACAATAGTTTTTAATCCCAAATACATCAGGAACATAGCGGCAAGACACACCACTATTCCGATGGCTAAAACCAAATAATGCCAGACATTCCCTTTGTTCATAAAGGCATTATAAATCAGTGCTGGCCCTAAAAAGAGAAGAGGTACGGAACCTGATAAATATTTAACTCCTTTGGATAATAATTCTTTATTCGTTGCCATTTATTTTAGTTTAAAATAGTGTAAAGTAACAGGTTTTAGTATAGATTATAATGCTATTTTTTGTTAAAACCAGCCACTGCTTTGCGCACGCTACCGTATTTTTTTAATAGTGTGCTCGCTTCTTCATAGGAAATTGGAATTTCGCCCATGATCATTTTTACGCCACGATCCACTAGCTTTGTGTTGCTAAGTTGCATGTCGACCATTTTGTTTCCTTTTACTTTTCCGAGTTGGATCATTGTCGCTGTCGAAATCATGTTTAATACTAATTTCTGTGCTGTTCCAGCTTTCATTCTGGAGCTTCCTGTTACAAATTCCGGTCCCACTACCACGTCAATAGGGAATTGTGCTGTTTCAGAAAGCGGACTTTCTGCATTGCAGGAAATACTTCCCGTACTAATATTATTTTTGTTGCAGGCTGCTAATCCACCAATAACATAGGGCGTTGTACCTGATGCAGCGATACCTACAACGACATCATTTTCATTTATATCGTGTTCCAGTAAATCTTTCCAGGCTTGAGTAGCGTTGTCCTCGGCATTCTCTACCGCTCGTCGAATTGCAGTATCGCCGCCAGCTATGATTCCGTTTACCAAGTCGAACGGCACACCAAACGTAGGCGGACATTCGGATGCATCCACAATCCCTAATCGTCCGGAAGTTCCAGCACCAATGTAGAACAATCTACCGCCTAACTTCATTTTAGCTATAATTTGCGTTACTAAAGTTTCAATTTGTGGAAGTGCCTTTTCAACAGCATCAGGAACGGTTTTGTCCTCCTGATTGATATTAGCAAGCAATTCTTGTACGGACATTTTTTCCAGATGTTCGTATTTTGAAGGTTGTTCGGTGGTTTTTGTGAAAGTCATATTTCGTATAATTGGACAACTCCAAAATTAACCTTTTTTATCATAATCTCGAAATATTCTATTTTTAGTTTCAGGTTTCAAAAGTTTCAAGTTTTGTTACATTTATAAAGATGGAGTAATTTTACAGTTTTAATTTCTTATTCAGCGAAAGCTTTTCAAATTGTTGTCACGTGAAGTAAAATACTATATTTGTTAAATATTAAAAGATAAATGGATAGATTAGGCTTACTGCAGGGGATTGGTCGCATCTCAGTTTTTGTTTCTTTATTGCTTGCGTTTTTTTTATTAACGGTTAAAACTGAAAATAAATTAGCAAATCGTTTATTTGCCTGGTTTTTTATTTTCTCTGCTATCGATCTTAGCGGATTTTTTATTGACGTTGGTACTCGTAATGAGTTGAATTTAGAGATTTTTAGATCTACAGCCTGTTTGTTTGGAATGCCTTTATTTTATCTTTTTGTACTTGCAGTCTGCTATTCTGATTTTAAATTAAAGTGGAAACACGTAGTGCATTTGCTTCCTTTTATATTGGTTAATTTGGTTTTTATTCCAAGGATTTACCTTAGCACACACGTAGATAAAGATACGTTTGTTGCAACCCTTAATCAAATGCCAGAGATATATCTGATTCAGATTTTAATTGAATTGCAATATATATATTATATCGTCAGCGTATTTTTGATTTTGAAAAAGTACAGAGAAATCTATTTAGAAAATTACGCTGATTCGAGTACTGCGACTTATAAATGGCTTTTTCAGATAACATGTGTTTTTCTTCTCGCACATTCTATTGTGGCATTAAAAAATATATTGCGTTATAGCGGTTTCAGAGAGATATTTCTTTGGACAAATGTACTTGTAGGGGCGGTTGCTTTGCTTATAACGTGCTGGTTTATCATGAAAGCGCTCAATCATCCAGAACTTTTTAGAGGTGTTAATTCTAAATTACAATTAACAAAGGATATTCTGCCTGAAGTCGAAGAAAAAACGGAATCTAAAGATGTTCAAGTTGATGCGATTTCCAGTCAAATTTCGAAATTGAAACAATATATGGCGGAGAAAGAGCCTTTTCTTGATCCATCGCTTACCATTCAGGAACTAGCCAATCAAATTGATATTCCGGTTCGGGAGTTATCGGTTTTAATTAATCATCATATGGATCAGCACTTTTTTGATTTTGTAAATGAATATCGCATCCAAAAAGCGATGGGTATTTTGAAAGATCAGTCTAGAAGTCAGCTTACCGTTCTGGAAATTTTATACGAAGTTGGTTTTAACTCCAAATCTTCTTTTAATACCTCTTTTAAAAAATATACAAAATTAACGCCTACATCTTATAGAAACGCCTAGTAATAAGGAGTTTGTAAAAAGTCGTACTTCTTGCCCGATAAAGTCGAACTGATTTCATGAATAGAAATTGGTTCGACTTTTTTTTGTCGATCGAATTCTGAAAATTTCTAAGGCAACTTTGCTTCAAATTAATCGAAACAAGTTTTAAAATTAGAAATCATGAAAAAAGCAACTCTCCTTATTTTTTTAGTATTGCCTTTATTTTGTTTAGCACAAACATCATTTAAATTAAAAGGAAAAATAGCAAACGAAACAATTCCATTAGAATGGGCAGATATTTCCATATCGAATTCAGCAGGGAAAATTATAGATGGAACAACATCTAAACAAGATGGTTCTTTTGACATTAACCTTAAAAAAGGTTCTTATAAAATAGGAGTCAGTCTTTTGGGATTTACAGATTATGATAAAGAGATTACAATAGAAAATGATGCTGATTTAGGAATAATCATTTTAAAAGAAAGCACAACCAATTTGACAGTGGTCGTCATTCAATCTAAAAAGAAAACAATAGAACAGAAAACGGATCGTTTGGTTTATAATCTTGAAAACAATGTTACAACAGTTGGTGGAGATGCTTTGAGTGCCATTAATTCGGCTCCTGGAGTTGTCGTTCAGAATAATACAATAAATATATTAGGGAAAGGAACTTCTCGCGTTATGATAGATGGACGAATGATTGAATTAGTAGGTGAGGAACTGAATAATTTTTTAAAATCAATCTCCGCAAGTGATATTAAAAATATTGAAATTATTAGCAATCCACCGGCAAAATATGATGCTGAAGGATTGGGTGGAATTATTAATATTATTATGAAAAAAGGAGTTCGTGATTCCTGGAAAAACACTTCTACTGTTTCTTTTGATCAAAATAAATATGGTATTTATACTTTAAGAGATAACTTTTTTTACAATAAAAATAAGTTTAGATTTTCTACTAGCATTAATGCAAAAACAGGTTATTTGAATGCTACAGATGATTTAAGAATGTATTTTCCTGATGGACTTTCCCAGATGAGTAGCGTAACAAAGGTAACAAACGAAAATATTTCCGGTAAATTGGCTTTAGATTACGATTTTTCAGAACGTATAACTATTGGATTTCAATATTTAAACGATAGAAATAACCCTGATTTTAAATCGGATATCAGAATTGAGAATTACAACACTCAAAATGAATTGGATTATATTACGCTGAACAATAGCTTCACTGATAGAGGATCAAAAAACCAAACGTATAATGCACATTTGATTACCAAACTAGATTCCTTAAAAAGAAAGTTAGCTTTTGATGTGGACTATTTTAATTACAGTTCAAAATTCGATAGAAATTTTATCGCGAATAATTACACGCCAGACTTGACATTTGTTGATATAAATCAGTCGGGAAGAAACATTTCGAATCAGGATATTGACAATTGGAGTTTTAAGGCAGATATGGAACATCCGCTTCAAGTATTGAATTTGTCTTATGGCGCAAAAATGAGTTTCACAAACAGTGTAAGTGATGTGCTTTATTTCAATACAATTACAGGCGTTCCAGAATTAGATGCGAACCAATCCAACCGATTTAAATACACTGAAAACAATCAGGCGATTTATGTAAATGCGGATAAAAAACTCAATGAAAAATGGAATTTCCAAATGGGATTAAGATTGGAGAATACTCAAACAAATGGATTTTCTGAAACAATGAATCAGGAAATAGATAATAATTATTTGAAATTATTTCCAACATTTTATGCTTCTTACAAAAAAAACGAAAACAATACTTTTAGTTTGAATTATGGAAAAAGAATCAATAGACCACGTTTTGACTTATTGAATCCGTTCAGAATCTACATCAACAGCAGTAGTTATTCCGAAGGAAATCCGTTTTTAAGACCTTCATTTAGTGATAATTTTGAGCTGGGACATTCGTATAAGGAAATTTTGAGAACAAGTATTTTTGTTAATGCCATTACAAACGGTTATGGAGTTTTGTTTACCTCAAATCCGGAGACCAATACCCAGATTGTAACCCGTGAGAATTATTTTAAAAACTTAAATTATGGAATAGGGCAAAGTTACTCGGCAAGTTTTGGAGATTGGTGGTCTAGTGAAAATTCATTGTACCTTTTGGGAGCAAAAACAGAATTTATTAAAGCTATCAATGCTACACCATCAAACAGTTTACAAATTGATTTTTCAACAAATAATACTTTTTTATTAGGTAAAACGACAAAAATGCAAATTGATTTTACGTATACAACCCCTTTTAAATCCGGTTTATATGAAGTAGGATATGCCTCAAGTTTTGATATTGGTTTCAAACAGGATTTGTTTAATAAAACCATGCAGATTGCATTTTTGGCAAATGATATTTTTAATACTTCTTATTTAAAAGATTTTACTTCAGTTATAAACGGTGTAAAACAGGTCTATGAGGAGAAACAAAGTAATCGATTTGTACGTTTATCAGTGGTTTATAATTTTGGAAACAAAAAAATCAATGTACAACAGCGTGATTTTGGAAATAAGGAGGAGAATAAAAGAACCGGAGGTAATTAGACAATTGAAAGCTAGGAAACAGAAATCTATTTATTTCTGTTTCTTAACTTTATAAAATTATATAAAATACGCCAAAGCAATTCCTATCACAATCATGGAAACTTTTGCGATATTGAATTTGTGTCCTTCGCTACTTTCGAAAATGATAGTGGAAGAAATATGAAATAATATTCCAATGACAACGGCTGTTATTTCAGTATAATAGTCGTTTAAAATGGGTAAATAATCCGATAAAACAGTTCCTAGCGGCGTCATTATGGCAAACGTAACCATGAAGAAAAAAATTGCTTTTTTATTGAGGCTTGAGTTGATAAAAAAAGTAGTCAGAATTATGGCTATTGGTAAATGATGGATTGCTATTCCTATGGCTAAATCATTGTGGTGACTGAGTGGAAATCCTTCTAAGAAAGCATGAATGCAAAGGCTAATGAATAGCAACCACGGGATTTGAGTCATTATTGCGTGCCCGTGAACGTGTCCATGTTCAGCTCCTTTGGAAAAAAATTCTAATATGATTTGGAATAAGATGCCCAACATAATGAAGAGACCAATGGAGGGCTTAGCGCTTTCATAAATTTCCGGCAATAAGTGCATTACGGTTAAGGAAAGTAAAAACGAACCGCTAAAGGCTAATAGTAGTTTTAGGTTGGTCTTGTTCTTTGGTTTTAAAACCAATGCAATACTGTATCCGATAAGCACGGAAAGTAAGGGTAAAAGGTAATTCATATTTTTTGCTTAACCATTGATTTGTATTGTTGTTTCATCGTTTAAGTATTCAACTGTTAAAGTGTTTAATTGATTAATCCTTTAACTTTTCAACCCTTTTCTCGATTAACCTACTACCTATTTGAAAATCATAATCAGTCGTTCACTTTCGGTTTTATGGAATTTCTTCAATTTATAATCACCAAAAATGTCCAATAGATAAATCCCAGCTTCTTCCATTAATTCTTCAAAATCTTTAAGGGTTAAGGCTTTTACTTTCTCGGTAAAGTGGAATTGTTCGCCTTTGTCTTCAAAATTAATGTCTTTATAAATGTGGCCATCTTTAAGG
This sequence comes from Flavobacterium sp. CG_9.1, assembly GCF_015751645.1. Lineage (NCBI taxonomy): Bacteria > Pseudomonadati > Bacteroidota > Flavobacteriia > Flavobacteriales > Flavobacteriaceae > Flavobacterium > Flavobacterium sp. CG_9.1. The sequence goes on along the minus strand of NZ_JADOVC010000006.1, from coordinate 10,127 downwards.
TAGCGCGTCATGTGAAATTCGATTCCATTAACAGTTTTCGTTTCTTCAGGAACTAGGGTTTCTAGCACTTGAGCGACATTCATAAAATCAATCACTGCAAATCCATATTCCGAAAGGCTTTCCTTGATTGCTTTAAGGGTGATGAGGTTGTCTTCATCATTTTCGAAATAACCAAAACTGGTAAATAAATTAAAAATGGCATCGTATTTCTCTTCGAAAGTTTCTCGCATATCATGCACTTTGAAATGCAGTGTCTCATTCGTGTTTATGCTAGCTTCAGCAATACTGTTCTCCGATAAATCTGCACCAAGGACGTCAAAACCCAGCTGGTTCAAATAAATCGAATGACGGCCTTTGCCACAGGCTAAATCCAGTACTTTTGCTTTTTCAGGAAGATTTAGATAATGCGTGAGATTATCCATAAAAATTTGTGCTTCTCTGTAGTTGCGGTCTTTGTATAAAATATGGTAATAAGGAGTGTCAAACCAAGAAGAGTACCACTTTTCGGTTGAATTTAGTTCGTTTTTGGTAGACGGTTTTTCAGCTTCAGACATTTATTCTTTTTCAATTAATTCGATTCAGGCAAATTTAGTGTATTTTTGCAGAAAATAACTATTTCACAGCGATTCAAATGGGGTAACAGTGGGATATATTTTTTACCACATAGAAAATCTAATAGAAGAGGATTTTTTTAGATTTTTTTCCGCTTACCAATGTTTTCTCCTAAAAATAAAATATTTTTTTGTTTAAAAGTAGAGCATCTCTAGCGAGAATTGGATAAAATGGGTTGTAAGAATAAAAATAGGATGCACAATAGGATTGCATTTGGATAAGGGTTTAATTAGAATTTACTTTTTGGAATTTATAGAGAAAAATGGAAAATAATTATAAGATGGTTGCCAAAACCTTTTTTGGTTTTGAGGAGATATTAGCAAAAGAGTTACAGATGCTTGGCGCACAAAACGTGGAGCAAGGGGTGAGAATGGTAAGTTTCAAAGGAGACAAAGGGTTTATGTACAAAGCGAATTTAGCGTTGCGTACGGCTTTGAAAATCTTAAAGCCTATTTATTTTTTTAAGGCTAACAATGAGCAGACATTATACAAGGGTATTTCAGGGGTAAATTGGTCTAAATTAATTGGTGCTAATCAAACTTTTGTGATTGATACTACAGTACATTCCGAATATTTTAATCACTCGGAATTTGTTTCCCAAAAATGTAAAGATGCTATTGTCGATCAGTTCCGAGAAAGAACCGGTCAACGTCCAAGCATTGATAAAGTACATCCTGATTTAAGAATCAATATTCATATCGATAAAGACCAAGTATCTGTTGCACTAGACACATCTGGAAATGCGTTGAACCAACGCGGATACAGAACGGCTACCAATATTGCACCAATAAACGAGGTTTTGGCTGCGGGAATTCTTTTACTTTCCGGTTGGGATGGTCAAGGTGATTTCTTAGATCCAATGTGCGGTTCGGGAACTTTTCTAGCCGAAGCAGCAATGATTGCCTGTAATATTCCAGCAAACATCAACCGTAAGGAATTTGCTTTTGAAAAATGGAATGATTGGGACAATGATTTATTTGACAGTATTTCTGATAGTTTATTGAAACGGGTTCGTGAATTTCATTATACCATAAAAGGATACGATAAAGCGCCAAGTGCGGTTCAAAAAGCCAAAGACAACATCAAAAACGCCAATCTTGACGACTATATTTCAATCGAAGAAAAAAACTTTTTCGATACTGAAAAATCCTCGGAAGGGAAATTACATGTTGTTTTCAATCCACCTTATGATGAGCGATTGGATATTCACATGGAAGAATTCTATAAAAATATAGGGGATACCTTGAAGAAAAATTACCCAGGAACTAATGCCTGGATGATTACCGCAAACCTAGAAGCGCTGAAGTATGTAGGGCTGAAACCTTCAAGAAAAATTAAGCTTTTCAATGCTGGTTTAGAGGCAAGATTAGTGAAGTACGAAATGTACGAAGGGAGTAAGAGAACAAAGTTTCAAGTAACAACAGATGATGCTGAATAAGCAGGATTCAATTTTTTACTTTCGACTTTTGACTTTATAACTTTAAGACTTAAAAAATGACCAAATTACAAATACGAGCATTTATCTATCAATTAGGATGTTTTGCCATTTTATTTATCTCTGCTAGATTTGCAGTGGAGCAGTACACTAATTTAATTGGATTTTGGATTCCGTTAACTGCTTTCGTTATTGGCACTCTATTGTCGCCAAAATTCCAAGCAGTAAAAACTAAAGATGGAGAGAAATTATATATGAAATGGATTTTCATGAAGGGAATTAGAGAAGTAGGATAGCTTAGAAATCTTAAGATATTCTATTTTTAAAATATTGACCGCTAATTCGCTAATTTTTATTTTTGGTAAAAATTAGCGAATTGGCGGTTATTTTTCTTCTACTTTTTTCGCAACGATTTTCTTCTTGTAAATAGGAACGAAATAAGTAACTGTATAATTGAATCCTACTCCAAAACTACCGTCGTAAGTCCTATTAAATCCAGGAATGTATAAGTTAGAGAAATTATCTGGTTCTTTGTTGGTTACTAATCGGTTCAATCGAAGGCTGAAACCTACAAATACATTGTCAAATACTTTGGCTTTTATTCCAGCCACCACTTCAATCCAACTTGCGGATAATCCATCAAACTTTTTACCAGATGGAATTATTGGAGTTTCTGCAAAATATGGATTCGCATTATAAATTCTGTAACTGTTTAATTGCTGATTAAAAGTACTGAAACCGTAACGCATTCCTATAGAAATAATATTTTCCATATCGAGCCAGTTTTCATAGGCATTGTAATCAAAACCAACTTTTAAATACGAACCTTTGGTAGTGAAATTAACGCGGTCATCATCTGTTGTTTTGTTTTCGTTACCAAGCTCGGCGGCCAAAAAGTATTTTTTTGTCAATCTATAGTCTCCTACGAACTCAATTCCTTTGTAATTATTGTCATATAAACCTCGTGTTACTTTGTAGAGATCTAGCCCCACACGCACGCCATAGCGATCTGTTTTTAAGGGAATCGAGTCGCTCTTTATTATTGTAGGGTCAATTGCGACTAATGGTAGCGGGGCATCAGGAATTTTCTGATCTGTTTTAGGAGTTACTGAAACTCTTTTAACTGTGATAGTTTGTTTTACCGGTTCCCCTTTTGGCGTCGTTTCTTGTGCTTGTGCCAAAGTCAACAACAATAGGAGACAAATACTAAAAAAAGATCTTAATGTGTGTTTCATTTTCGTTTTCGATGTTATTTTTTTCTACCGATATAAATTTGATCCATTTTACATTAGCCGTTGTTGCATCGGTATGCGTATAGGGATTGGTTGGGTCTAATGTAAAAATAGTTTTGTAGCCACAAGCTCTAGAAACAAAAAGTTCTTGAGTACTGTAGTCAAATCGAACAATGTCCTGATCAACTAAAGCTGGATTTGAATTGCCAGAGTTCAGCGTGAAACTATAAGTAGTAGTTGTTCCCACTGTTTTTAACGGGATCGAAATAGTATTTCCACTAGTTGTTTCAGCTCCATTAAAAAGAATTCCAGTAGTCATTCCTTCGCCTACCACTTTTAGATTGGATACGTTTTTTAAAACCGAAGGATTCAAAAAGTCATAGAAACCAATCACCAATCGCGGCGTTGTGGGTGTATTTGCATCACAAATATCGTCTTTCTCACAACCTGAGAAAGTAAAAGCAAAAAACAATACCAATAAAAGTGTCTTTTTCATATAATAATATTCAGTGTTCAGTGCTCAGTTTTTAGTATTCAGTAATATACGACTGAATACTAAAAACTGCAAACTGACTACTATTTTCTTTTTTCTAAAAGCACCACGTTTTCTACGTGATGTGTTTGCGGAAACATATCCACCGGGCGCACGCGTGTTACTTTGTATTTCTCGTCCATTAAAGCCAAATCACGGGCTTGTGTAGCTGAGTTACAACTTACGTAAACCACTTTTTCAGGAGCAATTTTCATAATTTGTTCAATTACATCTTTATGCATTCCGTCTCTTGGTGGATCGGTGATAATTACATCTGGATGTCCGTGTTGTGCAATGAAGCTATCGTTAAACACGACTTTCATATCCCCTACAAAGAACTCGCAATTTGTAATTTCGTTGCGTTCCGCGTTTAATTTGGCATCTTTAATGGCTTCAGGAACACTCTCCACGCCAATTACTTTTTTAGCTTTTTTAGAAACAAACTGCGCAATCGTGCCCGTTCCAGTATACAAATCATAAACAATTTCATTACCCGTCAATCCAGCAAAATCTCTTGTTATTTTGTACAATTCATACGCTTGATCCGAATTGGTTTGGTAAAAAGATTTTGCATTAATACTAAATTTTAACCCTTCCATTTCTTCAAGGATGTAATCTCTTCCTTTGTATAATTTGATGTCGGTATCATATAAAGTGTCGTTTGCTTTACTGTTGATAACATATTGTAAAGAAGTAATTTGTGGAAACTTCTCATAGAGATGATCCAAGATTAGTTCTCTATTGGCTTTGTCATTTTCAAAAAACTGAATCAAAACCATGATTTCTCCCGTAGAAGCAGTGCGTAACATCAAGGTTCTCAACAAACCAGAATGTTCTCTGGGGTTAAAGAAGGTCAGTCCTTTTGCATTAGCAAAATCCCGTACTTCATTGCGAATAGCATTTGATGGATCTTCCTGTAAATGGCATTTATTGATGTCCAAGATTTTATCCCACATTTTTGGAATGTGAAATCCTAATGCGTTTCTGTTTCCTAAATCTTCGGTGCTGTCAATTTCTTTTTCGGTCAACCAACGGCTATTCGAAAACGAAAATTCCATTTTGTTTCTATAAAAAAATTGTTTCTCCGATCCTAAAATGGGTTCAAATTCAGGAAGTTCCACTTTTCCAATGCGTTGCAAGTGATTCAACACTTCGTTTTGTTTGTAATACAGTTGTTGACTGTATTTCATATTCTGCCATTTACAACCACCACAAACACCAAAATGCTCGCACATAGGTTCTATACGATGCTCTGAATATTCGTGAAAGTGAATCGCTTTTCCTTCGTAATACGCCTTGCGTTTCTTGAACGTTTGCACGTCGACTACATCGCCGGGCACTACATTAGGGATAAAAACTACTTTACCGTCGGGAGCTTTTGCCACCGATACTCCTTTTGCACCAGCATCAAGGACTTTTATTTGATGAAAGACAACTTTGTCTGTATTTTTCTTAGCCATAGCGCAAAAATAAGCGTTTGAATGGTTTTATAAATTCAATTTTGTAAATATTTTCAAAAAGTCTCCTTTTATTTTGTGTCTCATCTTGCTTTTCGCTGTAAATCCGCTTTCTTTTATCTTAAAATCGGCAACAAAAAGAGCTTGATAGCGCTCCCATGCTAGTGCAATTTTATTTTAGGGCCTTGTCAGCACCTCTTTTTCTATTGCAGTAGCGGTACACATGCCGTTTGTAGGCTTGGCCAAGCAATTCAAGCGCAACAACTGGAAAATAAAAGGACTAAAGCGATAACAAGGCCTAAGTCTACTCTAAATTTTTGTCTCTACATTGAAACAGTGTTGGTGTCGAAATTTAGCGATAGAAAAAGTTAAAAAAGGAGTGCGTACCTACCTGTTTCAGTATGCGTTAGGATTGGGAATATAAGTTAGCAGCACTTGCTTTTTGAGTGGGAACATTTCCTATATTTCTAAAATCTCTTCCCGTAGGTTCTTCAAAAACTTCTAGTTGAAATTGAGAGGTTATAGTGAGCAAATGATCAAAAATATCGGATTTAATGACCTCATGTTTTTCCCATTCTTTTTCATAAGTAAAACAATAAATTTCTAAAGGCATCCCTTGAGAAGTTGGATCTAATTGGCGAACCATAGTCGTCATCTCGGTATTAATTTTAGGATTCGAAAGAAGATAATTTTCTGCGTAAACTCTAAAAACACCAATATTAGTTAGGCTTTTGATATTTACTGGATTGGACTCATTATCAATTAGAGAAGAATTGGATTTCTTGATCTCAATTTCTTTCTGAAGGATGTAATCTCTTATCAGTGTGTATTGCTTAAATTGTTCTAGCATTTGATTATCACAAAAACAAAAACTACTTACCTTAAGATAGATAGCTCTTTTGATTCTTCGTCCGCCTGAGTTACTCATTCCACGCCAGTTTTTAAAAGAATCAGTGATGAAAGCATAAGTTGGAATTGTAGTAATTGTTTTGTCCCAGTTTTGAACCTTGACGGTGCTTAAGTTGATGGACATGACGTCTCCATCAGCATCATATTTTGGCATGGCAATCCAATCGCCCACGCGTACCATATCATAAACAGACATTTGAATACTCGCTACAAAACCTAAAATAGTGTCTTTGAAAATTAATAACAATATAGCGGTCATGGCTCCCATAGCACCTAAAAAGTAAAATGGACTCTTTCCTAAAAGTAACGACAAAATAAGAATTCCACCTACGAAATAAACGACGATATTTAGTACTTGAATGTAACTCGTAATAGGTTTGTCCTTGAAAATAGGAGATTTGGACAGAATGATATCAAATACCGCCAGTAAGGCAATGATGGTCCAAATGATGACCAAAAGAATTACAATCATCGCCAAAGTGACAATATAACTAGACAGTTTTGGATATTCGACCAAAATGGAAGGCACGGTGAAAATGACAAGAACTGCTGGAATAATATAAGCAAGTTTGTCAAATATTTTTTTCTCAATTAAGAGGTCATCCCATGTCATCTTAGTTTTTAAAAACAGCTTATGTATTGCATTAACAATTAATTTTTTGGTAATCAACCAAGACACAATGCCTATGAGGAACAAACAAAAAAGAAGTATCGGGAGATTGATGTAATAAGCGATTCGGGGATCTATGTTAAAAAAATCAGTTAACCAGGAAGGATCTATATTTATGGAAGGGTATTTTTTGGCTAATACAATCATTATCTTACTTTGTTTCATACAAAGGTAACATTCGCAAGTGAAGACAAGGTCAGATCCTTAGGATTGGCTTTTTCTTAACACTACACAATGGATTAACAGTAATCGAAAATTTTTACCAACGTGTTTTTTTTACCTAATTACAGTACTTGTTTCGACTAGTACAATTCAAATTTAGGTTATTTTGATTCCCTCTCTGAATCTGATTATTTTGAAGTTGGGAAATAGGCTTTGATTCCAATTACAAAAAGGAACGGTTTTGTAAATTAGTGGTAGCAGTCAAAAATAAAAAGATAATGAACCTTTGGCAGGAATACAATTTTATTTTTGAAAAATAAGAGCAGAGATCTACAATGAAAATCTATTTTTAGAAACTAAGGACTTCATCTAGGCTGCTGTAGTTTCTCTATTTTTAAATTTGAATAGTGAAAAGGCCAACGGAAAAAATAGCGATACTCTATAAAAAATAGTATCAGTAATCTCAACATTGTCGTTTTGTTCTTTTACGCAACAAAGATAAATTCGGTTTTGCTTTATTCTATTTTAGAAAGAGAATTGTGGTCTGTTCCAATTCCATTCTTCGTTTGATCAACGAAAGGCCATATTTCTCTTCTAATTGTTTGCTCATACTTTCAAAATTGGTCGTTTGAAGGGTGAAATTATAAGTGTCTTTGAGGTCAGTTTTGTCGAAAGTCATTCGCTTGTTCTCTTTGGTCAAAGCTTCAACCAGCGATTTAATGTTGGATTTTTTGATGATGATTTCCTTCGGGTTTATACTCACCAAGTTTCCATGTGAATTATGAGTTGATTTGTGTTTAGATAACAGAGATGAGTTTGAAACTTTTAAATCCCAAACTTCCATGTGTTTACGGGTCTTTTTAATTTGGAAATCATAGGTTTTTGCTATTTGATTCAAAGCAATCCTTTTTGTTTGTGAACTGTCTTTTAATTTGTTTTTGAAATATACGTTCAAAGTTTGTTCAAGCTGGTTTTCATTATTGGTTTGTAACAAAATTTCATTTGTATTCAGTAATCGGGATAGAATTGTTTTTAGACTTACATTTTTGTAAGCTAGGCTATCCGGATAGTTTTGTTGCGTACTTTGAAGGTGTATGTCGTCAGTTTCTTCGATCTTGATGGAATACGCAGGAGTTTCAAAGTTTAGTTTTTCAGAATGGTTTACGATGGATAGTATTCCAATTCCAATAAATAAAGCATTATGAAGCCCGTGCATTAAAAACCCTGAAATAAATCCATCACGAACCCTTAGATAGCCAATAATGAGGCCTAATATTATTTGTGGCGCTACTAAAAGTGGCGATAGAAGTAAAATGGTATAGGAAAACTGAAAATTAGTAATATGAACCATTCCAAAGAGCACAGCAGAAAAATAAAATATGAATTTGTATCTTTTAGTCCAGACTGAGCGTAGGAATGTTGTTGCTTTTTGTTGATTTCGTTTTCCTGTGAGTGAAGCTACTGCAACGATAAAATGCAATGCGTAATTGTCTTTGTAACGCAAATACAGGCGAAAGAGTAGCTCTTCGAAAAAAGGTATTATGATGACTACTACAAGCAAAAGCACTGGAATTGATACTGACTTGATCAAATTTTCCATTGCGTGGTTTTCAGGATCCACTAATCCTAGTTGTTCAAGACCACTAATCAAAAGAATCAAAACTACCATAACAGGAATTTCAATTAGCAGTAAAGAAAGAAGCGTTTTGATTTTTTGAACTACGGTACGTTTTGGTCCTGCCTCGTCTTTAGGATTTTTTAAAAAGACCATTAAATTGAAGTAGTTTTCTTTGATCGCTTCCTGCATAGGAGTATTTTATAGTTTAATATTTAGTGTTGTAGAAAAAAATCTAATGGACTGTTTAGGGAGGTGGTCTCATTTGAACAATGTTCCTTTCTCCTATGACAAACATAATCAAATCAATACGAAAAATAGCACATCAAGAAATATATTCACAAGAATTTTAAGTTGGTATTATAGAAGTTTTCATCATTGACACACTAGTACTTCATTAGGATAGATGCACTTTTAGTTTTATGTGAATTTTAAACTTTCGTTAAAAAATGGCCTGGTTTAGACTATTTTTTGAGAAATGAACTAAATTTGAGAAAACAGAAAATCTATAATTATGAAATATCCATGATTTAGCAAACGCAAACACCGATGAGTTTTTCGTAACTTAGATGTCCTAAAAAACGACATTATGAAAACAGTTGAATTCGAACAACTTATTTCTGTGGGATGCGGAATAGATGTTCACAAAGATGTTATGGTTGCTACTATAAGGAGTAGCGCAAAAGATTTTGAAACTAGAAATTTTACAGGTTTCACAAGTTCATTGATAGAGATGCGAGATTGGTTCAAAGAGCGCCAAGTTACCCATGTGGCTATGGAGAGTACAGGAATTTATTGGAAACCTGTTTTTAATATTTTGGAAGAAGACTTTGAAATCATTTTAGTAAATGCTCGTCATGTAAAGAATATTCCTGGACATAAAACGGACAAAAAGGACAGTGCTTGGTTGAGTAAACTATTAGTTGTAGGGCTTTTAAAAGGGAGTTTTATACCACCGAACGACATACGTGAACTTCGGGATTTGGTACGTTATAAAAAGAAAAAAACGCAATTTATCGCATCTGAAACCAATCGTATCATTAAAGTTTTGGAAGATTGCAACATTAAATTGAGTAGCGTAGTCTCTGATGTAAAAGGGGTAAGTGCTACAAAAATAATTAATGCTATTATAGATGGGGTTGAGGATGTTGCCCAACTTGTCTCTCATGCTCATGGCAAAATAAAGGCTTCGAAAGAAGATATAAAAGAAGCTCTCACAGGAAAGATAACTGATCATCATCGTTTCATGTTGAAAATAATACGAGAAACTATTGATGAAAATGAAAAATTGATTACAAAAGTTGAAACTCAAATAGATAAATCGGTTGTTCAATACCAAGTAGAATTAGAGCTTTTGCAAACTATTGATGGAGTTGGAAAAGACACTGCAATAACTATTATCAGCGAAATAGGTGTTGATATGGATTACTTTCCTAATGAACATCATCTAGCGAGTTGGGCTGGACTAAGTCCAGGAAGCAATGAGAGTGCAGGTAAAAAAAA